>NZ_JAGGOW010000238.1 GCF_018614135.1 Streptomyces sp. ISL-66 | reverse complement strand
GCAATCGCCACATCACCGCGTTGAAGTGTTTCCGCAGGTCGGGGATAGGACCGACCGCAGCGATAGGGAGATGGGGTTCGATCAGAGCCCACTGCTCGTCGGTGAGATCGCCTCGTGCCATGACTGATGGCCTATCAAGACCAAGACCCTGCGCGCAGGCGATCTACCAAACTCATGATCTGGACTCCAGACAGGACCTAGTACACCGGCGGCGTCAACTGGTCCGGCGCCCTCGCGTTCCTGGCGGGTGTGGCCGCTGCCGCCCTCTGCGTCAACACCCTGTACACGGGCCCGATCGCCACGGCCCCTGGGCAGCGTGGACCTCTCGCTGCCCGTCGGCGTGGCCGTGGCGGAGTTCGGCGCCGCCCATGCCCGGCTTCGCGCGGCGCTCAGGCCGTCTCCCACTGCCGCTCTCCCCGTAGTCCGCCCCGAGTCCGGGCACGCGGTGGGCGGCCGGTAGCCTCGGTATCCCGCGAAGCTTTCGCGCGGCGCACGCCTTGCCCCATCTCTCATATTCCTACCCACACGATGCCCCGCGCGACTACGCGCCGGGGCATTCCTCATTATGAGCAGGAGTCAGAATTCATGCACCGTTCAATCGGCCGGGGTAGATGGAGCAGACGGGGGAGGGGACAGATCGCGGTTCTTTCCATATTCTCCCTGATCCTCGCGGTCCTCAAGGTGCTCGGCCAGCCGGCACCGGCCGTGGCCGCCGTCAACGACTACCGGTTCGCCACCTGGAACATGCAGGGTGCGGGCGGCGGGTCGAAGTGGACCGAGGACATCCTCGGAATGCTCGACGACCGCTCCGGCGGCGGTCCGCGCAATGCCGTCGTCTCCTTGCAGGAGGCGGGCAATCTCCCTGCCGATTCCTCGATCAATCCGATCGTCGACCATACGGTGACCGCCGAGTACACGGACTTCTCGGACCGGACCCTGCCCGTGCAGAACACCATCAACTACACGGTGCGGCAGTACAATTTCGGCTCGGCGAGCCGACCCACCCACACCCTGTTCTGGATGCAGACCGACACGGGCGGGACGGCGACCAACCCCGGCCGGGTCAACATGGCGATCATCGTAAGGAACAGCGCGGTCTCCGGAACCGTGACGCCACTGGTCGTTCAGCCCGACACCATGAACGGCAACGGTCAGGCCGGTAGCGGGACGCTCCCGCGCCCCATGATCGGCGTGCGGATCGGCAACGACTCGTTCTACAGCGTTCACGGGTTCTCCGGCAACGGCAACGACCGGGACAACGCCATCCGGGCCGTCATGGACCGGGGCAGTGTCTCCGGCGGCGACTGGGCGGTGGCCGGAGACTTCAACTACAACCTCATGGGCGCCAACGCCGCGGGGCAGCGCAACACGTGGAACCCTCCGGGTGGACACCTGCGCAGGAGCGGTGACGTCACGCATCCCGGCACCGGCGGGAGCCAGGACTCGGAACTCGACTACGCCGTCACCAGCACGCCGCCCGCGCCCGGTACGACCACCCAGCGCATGGCCGTCCTGGGCTCGGACCATTTCGGGGTCCAGTTCAACTCCCCGATGCGGGCCATGGCGGAGCCCGGATACACCTACCGGTTCCGCGACTACTCCACCGACGGCGCCAGGGTGATCGAGGCCGCGGGCGACTCCCGTGAGAACGGCACCGCCGTGAAGCAGGCGGTCTGGCGGCGCAGCCTCGGCCAGGTCTGGCAGGCCGTCCGGCACATCGACGTCGACGGCCGCGTGTACTCCGAGTTCGTCAACGTCAACGCCAACAAGTGTCTCGACGGCGAACCCGAGCCCACGACTCCCGACGTCCTGCGGCTGAGCATCAAGGACTGCCTCGCGTTTCCCGGCAGCAGCCAGCTTTGGACTTACGAGCCCTCCAACCACACCTTGGTCAACCCCGACGGACGGAGCGTGGCGACCGACGGGTCCGCCTCGTACGACGGTCAGCAGCTGTACGCGTACGGCACCACCGCGGGCCTTCCCTGGCAGATGGAACCGGTCGACCTGCGGTACTGGGGATCCTCGGGCTTCCCCGAGCTCGCCAACATGGCGATCATCGACAAGACGACCCAGCGCCGCGTCGCCAACTCCACCGGCGCGTACCCCTCACCCGTCGACGGTAGCCCCGTGAGCCAGGGGACACCGGAGAACAACGAACACTGGCGGATCGAGTCCGCTGGAGTACCCGGCTGGTCGCATGTCGTCAACAACAGCTCCGGTCTCTGCCTCTCCGTCGATCCGGCGGACGTCTGGAGCAGCACCCACCGGATGGTGAAGGACGCGCCGTGCGCGGCCGGCGACTACCGGCAGGCTTGGGAGTACGACGACGAGGAGATCCGCAACGTCAGGGGCTGGACCCTGCTGGCCGGAGCCTTGCAGGGCGAGTTCCTCGCGGGCGTCATCATGGCCACGATGACCAGTGCGGCGAAATTCGGTTACGTCAGCTACTCCCCCTCCTACCGCCCCGCCTACTGGTCGGAGGCCTCCCGGGGATCGACCGACCGGGCGGACACGTTCCTCCAGCAGGCCATGGACCGTTTCGCGTCCGGCTCGGCCCTGCGCGTACCGCAGAGCTACACCGGCGGTCACTTCGCCCCCGGCGACGAGTTCGGCCCGACCGGCTACCAGGCGTCCTTCACCTACGACAACGCCCTGATCATCACGGCGTTCTTGCAGCGGCGCAGCGGCGAGGACGTCTCCCACGCCATCGCGCTCGGTGACAGCCTGCTGTACGCCCAGGCCCACGACATCAACCCCGACGGCCGCCTCAGGGCCTCCTACGAGCCGGAACCCTTCGTCACCGCCTCCGGGACCCCCTACGTCGGCAGCTTCTCCGTCTACACCGGCAACATGGCCTGGGCCGGCATGGCCTTCACCCGCCTGTACCGCGCCACCGGCCAGCAGCGGTTCCTCGACGGAGCCCTCAAGGCCGCCCACTGGATCCAGGACCACTCGGCCGACGGCCGGGGTCAGGGCGGGTACACCGGCGGCGAGCGCAACGCCGATGAGACCGGTGCCGAGATGATCCCGATCCAGTGGAAGGCCACCGAGCACAACATCGACACCGGCGCCTTCTTCGCCATGCTCGCCGCCACCAGCGGTGACCAGGTCTGGAAGAGCCGCTCCGACAACGCCTTCTCGTTCGTCCGCAGCATGCAGGCCGACGACGGCCGACTGTGGACCGGCACCGGCCTCGACGGCGTCACGCAGAACCGCGACACCGTTCCCGAGGACGTCCAGACCTGGAGCTACCTCGCCACCCTGGACCCCGCCTACTCGCGTTCCATCGACTGGGCGGCCACCAACCTCGCGGCCACCGACGGCCCCTACACCGGCGTCAGCTTCGGGCGTACGGACACCTCCAAGGTGTGGTTCGAAGGCACCGCCCACCTGCTGGCCGCCTACAACGCACGCCGCGCGGACGGCGACGACGCCAAGGCCAGCGTCCTGCTCAACACCCTCCAGCTGGCGCAGAGCGGCGCCCCGAACACCGACGGCAACGGCCTGGTCGCCGCGTCCCGCGACGGCCTCACCACCGGCGAGGGCGACATCTACTACGCCGCCCTGCACACCGGTGCGACCGCCTGGTACCTGATCGCGGCCAACGGCGGAAACCCCTTCCGCCTCTGAGCTCGACCTTCGACCCCGCTGCTGTATCGGGCGGAGGTCGTCGGCCGGCCCCAGCCGGGTCGCGTCCAGCACCCCGACCGACGTCCCACCCGGCCGACCCGATCAACGCCCCCATCGGGGGCGTTTTTTGGTGCGCGGGGGCGTCCACATGCCGATGCACCAGAGGTCATCGGTGAGACCGGTGAACCAACTTGGCCGCATTGACCCCTCGCTGACCGACCGACTGCTCCCCGTCGCTCTGCTCGTCATGGACATCCGCCTGCCGCTGCCCCATGGCAGGGGTGCAGCTCAATCTTCGTCATCCGCCCTGGACAGGGCCGCGGTGATCAGGCGAGTGGCGAATTCACGGTCGTCGGCGATGCGGTTGATCTGCTCCGCGAGAAGAATGGCGGTGGCTTCCAGAGGAGTCATCTCCTCCTCGGTCCACTCGCCGTACTGCTTGCGCCACAGACTGGGACTCAGGCCGGTACCTGCGGCGATGACCATGCCGGCCATGGTGGGAATGGCCTGAGGAGGGACGCTCCGCGACATCGTGCTCATCGTGGCGACGAGGTTCGGCACCACGAACTGGATGACGTCCTCGTCGTGCTCTTCACAGGCTTTTCGCAGCCACGTCATGAACATGTAGATGAGCGTGCACGTCCCGTCGAGCAGCTCGTGGGCTCCCCGGGGCCCCAACGACGCGATGAACTGGTCCGTCAGCAGCCGCTGCTCGGGGCCGGTCTCGGTGTCGTCGTAGATCGATTTGAGGCGGGAGTCGATCACCATGAGCGCCGCACCCACATCGCCGGCCGGAGCGTACTGAGGTTCGCAGGACGATGGCACTGAGCTCTCCTTGGGTGTCGGCAGCCTACGGCTCTACGTCCATACGGTAGGCCGCGGAGCAGGCCCGGGTCTGGTGAATCCTGAAGCCGCTGCCTGCGGGTGTCGTTTCCTGCGGGGGACTCTGGGCAGGCGCAGGACAGCGGAGTCCCGATCGGCAGCGGCAGCGGCTGGCATGGCCCACCGGCATGTGACCGCCCGTGGTACCGGAAGGTGAGGAGGGATTCCCATGCGGTTCCAAGACCGACAACAGGCCGGTCGGCAGCTCGCAGCCAAACTGGAAGAGCTACGAGCGACCCAGCACTGGCCGGATCCGATCGTACTGGCCCTTCCACGAGGCGGCGTTCCCGTCGCGGCCGAGGTCGCCCGCACCCTTGACGCGCCACTGGACGTGCTCGTTGCCCGCAAGATCGGGGTACCCGGCCAGCCGGAGGTGGGAATCGGCGCGATCGCCGGCGAGGACCCGCCTCTGTTCGACTGGCGTGCCCTGAAGATGCTCGGCATCAGCCCGGACGAACTCACCTCCGACGTCGCGCGGGAACGCGTCGAACTGCACCGCCGCGAAAGCCTCTACCGGCACGGCCGACCCGCCCCCGTCCTGCACGACCGCACGGTGATCCTGGTCGACGACGGACTGGCTACCGGAGTCACCGCCCGCGCCGCTCTGCGCCTGATCCGCGCCGAGCACCCGGCCGCTCTCGTCCTCGCCGTACCGGTGTGCGCCGCACGGACAGCGGAGGACCTGGGCCGGGACACCGACCAGGTCGTCTGCCTCCAGCCCCACCGCGACCTACAAGCGGTCGGCGTCTGGTACGACGACTTCCACCAGGTCACCGACCGCGAGGTGATCGACATCCTCGAACACGAGCACGCGGCCGGCTGACGCCGGAGCGACCGACATCCTGCTGCTGGACCCGACCGACCACCGACTACTTCCTGTACGTGCGCTTGCTGCCCGAAGTCGCCACCGACGTCTGGAACGAAGCGCTGACCGGTGTCAGGGGCCGTGGCAGGGTCAGGGTCAGGGTCAGGGTCGGTGATCCGTGAGGAAGTCCGCGATACGCGATCCCCAGGTCCGCACGTCGGCGCGGGTACGGGAGAGGTGGAGCTCGGCCTCCGGCAGACAGTCGGCCAGGGCGGTCGCCGTCGACACGGGGTGGCCGGGGTCATCCACCCAGGTCAGGATCAGGGCCGGGCACCGCAGCGCGGCGAGCGTGGTGGGCGGGGGCAGGTCGGAGCGGGCCAGGCCGCGCAGGACGGACGGCAGGATCGGCTCCGGCGGCGTGGGCGGGAACTCCGGGACATCGGCGACGACGGCGGGACGGTGCGGGTCGCCCCGGGCGGCGAGCCAGTCCCCCGCCCCTTCCCGTTCGATGGTGTCGGCGGCGGCCCGGTTCGCCCGGGCGTACGCCTCCCGGGTCGCCCAGGCGGTCGGCGGGAGGAGCAGGACCAGCCGGGAGAAACGGTCCGGCGCGCGGACGGCCGCGTGGAGGCAGGTGCCGCAGCCCATTGACGCGCCGATGGCGTCGACGGGTTCTACGGGTTCTACGGTGCCCAGATGGTCGAGCAGGCTCAGCAGGTCGTCGGCGAGCGAGGCGTAGGTGTAGTCCGTATCGACGGGCCGGCCGGTGGAGCGGCCGTGGGCGCGTGCGTCGTAGCGGACCAAGCGCCGGCCCGTCCGGAGGACCGGCGCCCAGTCGAACAGGTCCATCCGCTGCTCGACGGCCTGGCTGACGAACCCGCCGTGCGCGTACACCGCCAGCGGTCCCGTACCGGCGTCGTCGTACACCAGCTCGGCCCCGCGGTGGTGGAACCGGCCCTCTACGACCGGCCGCGTTCCCGGTGTCCCCATGGTGAGGCGCCTTTCCGCCCGTCCGGGCTTTCATGCCCCGGCCGTCGAAGCGGGCCGGAGGCCAGCGCTGTGCGGGGGCAAAGAGTGCGCCCGCCTCTCCGTGCGTGAGAAGCCGCCCGCGCTGCGCCGGGCTACCCCCGGCATCTGTTGTGGCTTCGGACCATCCCGGGCGCGCCGTCTTCCCGGCTCCCCACGGGGTGGGCTGCGGCGGCGTGCTTACGGCATAGGCAGGCGCGTTTCGAGGCGGGCTTGAAGCGTGAGCGCGGCCCTCTTGAGCTGGTCGTCGTCGCGGGCAGCGAGGCGGCCGAGTAGGGCAACGAGTGCGCCCGCCTCGCCGTGCGTGAGGAGTGGCAGCCGGTCGCCAGGCTCGTCCAGAAGGTCCTCGATGTCGTCCAGGGTCATACAGAGACAACGGGCACAGGCCGATGCGGTCACGCCCGCTGTCAGTTCCGCGCTGACCACACGGCGAGCTGGAGGAGCGGCGCAAGAAGCTGTTGACCACCCAGCCGCTGACCGCGATGCCTACCAACGCCATGGTCAGCACCAGCAAGTTGAGCCGGTTGCGGATACGACCCCGGTCCGGCAGCAGGCGCTGCGCAGCCGCTCCGGGCGCCGGTGGTTCGAGGACCATGGCCATTCCTCCTGCAAACGAGACGGGACCGACGGTGACCGTACCGATCGGGAGCGACATCGCAACGGCTGAGCCTGTCACTGGAGGCAGGCCTTACGCAGCTGCGCCCTTCCGGCCGGATCGAGTGGTAGGGGCGGGCTTGCCGGGCCGCGTGCTCGCGGAGATCAGGCTCGAAGGGCTTCCCTGCTCTCCTCAGCGGGGACGGGAGCTGCTTGCGGGGCGCCCGTCGAACCGGCCCGGGCCGGTTCGAACCCCTTGGCGATGAGCCGGACGGCGAGCGTCACCTCCCAGGCGAAGACCGGGACGGCCAAGGCGGAGCCCGTGACCGAGATCTGCTCGTAGGCCCCGAACATCACGGCCACCGCGGAGGCGCATATCAGTGGGCCGCCGATCAGCCCCAGCACGGCGATGAACCGCGGCACGAGCCGGGAGCGGTACATCACGTACGCCAGCAGTGCCGTGTTCAGGCCCAGGGCGACGTTCGGACCGAGCAGGAACGTCCAATCGTGCAGGGCCACGAGGGCCCGGTCGGCGCCTGCCGTACCGGTGGCGTGCGCAGTGGCCGAGGCCCCCGTCGCTTCCTGCCGCAGCGTCACGAGCGTCAGGACGCTGAGGATGCCGACGGTGATGATCGCGGCTTCCAGGAGGCGGAGGCAGGCGTACCCGAGCGCCATCCCCTCGTGCCGCCTCCGGAGGACGGGGAACAGCACGATTCCGGTGCCGATGACGGCGGCCACGAGGGTCAGTTCGCACAGTGCCCCGAGGAACGCCGAGGTGGCGGCGCCGGCGCCGAGGGTTTCCGCCTCGCCGTCCAGGAGGGGTCGGTAGAGGGCCAGCCCCGCGATCGCGGCGATCTCGGTCACCAGGAACAGCACGCCCGCGGCCACGGCGGTCTTTCTGTCTGAGCTCATCTTCGGTCCTTTCGACCAGGAAGGTGTACGCCGTACACCTCGCTGGCCGCCACAGTAGGTGTACGGCGTACACTCGTCAAGGAGTACCGACCGATGCCCGATCCGGGTCCGTGAGGAGAGACGAGATGGCACAGCAGCCGGAGACCGGGCGCCGCGCGCCGCTCAACAGGGAGCGCGTACTGCGGGCGGCCGTCGCACTCGCGGACGACAGCGGCATCGAGTCGCTCAGCATGCGCAGACTCGCCCAGGAGCTGGGCGTCGTGCCGATGGCCCTCTACAAGCACGTGCCCAACAAGGAGCAGCTGCTGGACGGCATGGCCGATACGGTCGTCGCCCAGATCGACCTGCCGCCGAGTGGTTCCGGCTGGAAGGACGTGGTCCGTCAGCGTGTTCTGTCGGCCCGCCGGGTGCTCCTGCGCCACCGCTGGGCCTCGCAGGTGATCGAGTCACGGACCGGACCGACCCCCGCCGTGCTGGAGTACCTGGATTCGATGATCGGGACGTTCCGGGACGGCGGCTTCTCCGTCGACCTCACCCATCACGCGATGCACGCCATGGGCAGCCGGCTGCTGGGCTTCAGCCAGGAGCTGTTCGACGACTCGGGGAGCGCCGGCCCCGACGGCGGGGCCGAGGCGCTCGCGGCCATGGCGGCCAGGTACCCGCGGATCGCCGAGCTGGCCGCGGGAGCCGCCCATGACACGACGTCCGTCGTCGGCCGGAGCTGCGACGACCAGTTCGAATTCGAGTTCGCGCTGGACCTCCTCCTGGACGGCCTCGAGAAGCTCCACCAGCGGGGATGGACCTCCGCCGGGGGCGGGGCCGGAGCATGACGACGGAGTGACGCGCTCCGCCTGCTCCGAGCGGTTGTCCCCAGCTGACGAGGCCGTTCGGGCGCCGCCAATTCTTTTGTCGCTTGCCGCGTTTCGCCGTGCGCGCGCCCGGCTCGTGGGCGACGGTGGACCGTCCCCGCACGATTCGCGTTCCGAGGAGACCCGTCATGAACTGGACGCTCGAAGTGGTCCCGGTACCTGTCGCCGACATGGACCGGGCGAAGGAGTTCTACGCCGACAAGGTCGGCTTCACGGTCGACCTCGACAGCGAGGTCTCCCCCGGCATCCGCATCATCCAGCTGACACCGCCCGGCTCGCGCTGCTCGGTCGTGCTGGAGCACGGCATGCCCCCGTCACCCGGAGCGCGCCAGATGGCGCCGGGCACCCTGCACGGACTGCAACTCTGTGTGACCGACATCGAGGCGGCGCGCGAGGAGCTGGCGGGACGGGGCGTGGACGTCTCGCCGGTGCGGCACGTCGGCGAGACGGGCTGGGAGGACGGCAAGGGCGGCACCTGGAACTCCTTCCTGACCTTCACCGACCCGGACGGCAACGGCTGGGTGGTTCAGGAAGCCCCCTCGGAGCTGTCGGAGCGCTGACATCCCGCGCCGGTCGTACGGGCACCAGGAGCGCTCGCCATTCGGCGGCTACGGTCCGGCGGCCGACTCGCCGTTCCCGGCAACCACGGATGCCATGACCGCCATGACGTTCGCGGCCCCCCTGGCCCGGGCAGCGCGCCACTTCGACGGCGTGGAATGTGCGTCCGGCGTACCACGGGCGGCCGACGGTGCTACAACTGATTTCGTGACCCATCCTTGCAACCCGTACCGGGGACGTCGGTGCGGTCACTGACCGGAAATCGCCCGCGGAGCGTCGCCAGGCAGGTATTCGTCCTCCAGGTGGCGGTCGTGGTGCTGCTCGCCGCCGGTGCGGTGCTCGCGCTGGTGCTCCAGTCGCGCCACGACATCGACCGCGAGGCCCGCACCCGCTCCGTGGCGGTCGCGCAGACCTTCGCGCGCTCGCTCGGGCTGCAGGAAGCCCTCCGCTCCCCCGATCCCTCAGCGGTGCTCCAGCCGCTCGCCGAGTCGACGCGCAAGGCCGCCGGGGTGGACTTCATCGTGGTGATGGACACCCGCGGGATCCGCTACACCCATCCCCTCCCCGACCGCATCGGCAAGCGGTTCGTCGGCACGATCGAGCCCTCGCTGGCCGGCCACGTGTACACGGAGAGCGTGGCCGGTCCGCTGGGCAATGAGATCCAGGCCGTCGTGCCGGTCTTCGCCGACGACGGCCGGGTGGTGGCACTGGTGTCCGCCGGCCTCACCGTGAAGAACGTCACCGGTGTGGTCGACCGGCAGCTCCCCGTGATCCTCGGCGTCAGCGCGGCCGGCCTCGCACTGGCCACCGCGGGCGCGGCGCTGATCAGCAGACGCCTGCGACGCCAGACGCACGGGCTCGGCCCGCTCGAGATGACACGGATGTACGAGCACCACGACGCGGTGCTGCACGCCGTCCGCGAGGGGGTGCTGATCACCGATGGCGCGGGCCGGCTGCTGCTCGCGAACGACGAGGCGAAGCGGCTCCTCCGGCTGCCTTCGGACGCCGAGGGGGCACTCGTCCGGGAGCTGCCCGGCCTCGACCGGCACGTGGCCGACCTGCTGATGTCCGGTCGGGAGGCCACCGACGAGGTGCACGAGGCCGGGGACCGGCTGCTGGTGATCAACCAGAGGCCGACGCGGACCGGCGGTGGGCCCGAGGGGGCGGCCGCCACCATCCGCGACACCACCGACATGCGCGTCCTCAGCACCCGCGCCGACGCGGCCCGCAGGCGACTGAGGCTGCTGTACGACGCCGGCGTCGGGGTCGGCACCACCCTCGACGTGGAGCAGACGGCCCAGGAGCTCGCCGACGTCGCCGTACCGCGCTTCGCGGACTTCGTGACGGTGGACCTGGCCGAGTCCGTGCTCCACGGGGACGAGCCCACCCCGGGCGCGGAGCTGCGCCGGACCGGGGTCAGCGGAATCCGCGACGGCGCGCCCCTCTACCCGCGCGGCAGGCTGATCGGCTTCCTGCCCTCCACCCCGCAGGCGCGCGGCCTCAGCAGCGGCCGGGCGGAGGTGGTCGCCGACCTCGCCGACGCGCCCGGCTGGCACGCCCAGGACCCGCCGCGGGCTCAGGAGATCATCGACTTCGGGATCCACTCCCTGATCACCGCTCCCCTCACGGCCCGCGGCGTCGTACTCGGCGTGGCGAACTTCTGGCGCTCCCGGAAGCCGGAACCCTTCAACGAGGAGGACCTCTCGCTCGCCGAGGAGCTCGTGGCCCGGGCCGGCATCACCATCGACAACGCCCGCCGCTACACCCGCGAGCACGCCCTGGCCGTGACCCTCCAGCACAGCCTGCTGCCGCGCGACCTGCCCGAGCAGAGCGCCGTGGAGGTGGCGCACTACTACCTGCCCGCCCATTCCGGGGTCGGCGGCGACTGGTTCGACGTGATCCCGCTGCCGGGCAGCCGGGTCGCGCTGGTCGTGGGCGACGTCGTCGGCCACGGACTGCACGCCGCGGCCACCATGGGCCAGCTGCGCACGGCCGTGCTCAACTTCTCGTCCCTGGACCTGCCCCCCGACGAACTCCTGGCCCGTCTCGACGACCTCGTCCAGTACATCGACCAGAGCAGGGAGGGCGGCGTCGACGGGGGCGGGCTGCTCGGAGCGACCTGCCTGTACGCCGTGTACGACGCGGTGACCCAGCGGTGCACGGTGGCCCGCGCGGGGCACGTGCCACCGTTCGTGGTGCGCCCGGACGGCTCGACGGAGATTCCCGACCTGCCTCCGGGCGCGCCACTGGGGCTGGGCGGCTTCCCCTTCGAGTCGGCCGAGCTGGACCTGAGCGAGGGCTCGCAGCTGGTGCTGTACACCGACGGCCTGATCGAGGATCCGGGCCGGGACATCGACGAGGGGCTCGAGCTGCTCCGTTCGGCCCTCGCCCACCCGGACCGGGGGCCGCACGAGACCTGCCGGGCGATCCTGAAGGAGCTGCTGCCGGTGAACCCCCGGGACGACGTGGCCGTCCTGGTCGCGCGGACGCGGGCGCTGGGCGCGGACCGCATCGCCGACTGGGAGGTGCCGTTCGAGCCGAGCGCCGTCGGGCAGGTGCGGGCCCGCGCCGTGGCGAAACTGGAGGAATGGGGCCTGTCCGAGCTCGCCTTCGGCACGGAGCTCGTCCTCAGCGAACTCGTCACGAACGCCATCCGGCACGGCAGCGCACCGGTCCGCGTCCGGCTGCTGAACGACGACAGGCTGCTGACCTGCGAGGTCTCCGACGGCAGCAGCACCTCACCACACCTGCGGTACGCCGCGACCACGGACGAGGGGGGCCGCGGGCTCTTCCTGGTGGCTCAGATCGGCCGTAGGTGGGGCACCCGTTACACGGCCCACGGGAAGATCATCTGGTCCGAGCAGCCGCTGCCGGACGCCGCGGAACACTGAACGGCGGGCTCACGCGGGAGCCGGGTAGATCCTGGACTGCTTGACGCTGCCGTACGCGAAGCTCGATTCGATCGAGGCGATGCCGGGAATGGCGTGGATCCGGTCGCGCACCAAGGCCTCGTACGCCTGGAGGCTTTCGATGACGACCCGGAGCAGGTAGTCGCTGCTGCCCGCCATCAGGTAGCAGTCCTGGATGTGCTCGATGACCGCGACGTGCTCCTCGAACACCCTGACCGCCTCCCCCGTGTGGCGCTCCAGGCGTATCCGTACGAAGACGGTGATGGGAAGACCGAAGCCGACCTGGTCGACCATCGCCGTGTATCCGCGGATGAGACCCGCTTCCTCCAGCCGCCTCACCCGGCGCAGGCAGGGCGACGGGGACAGCCTGATCCGGTCGGCGAGGTCCTGGTTGGACAGCCTTCCGTCGGCCTGCAGTTCGCGAATGATTTGAAGATCGACCCCATCCACGGCGCCTCCTTGGCGGGCGGCGACCGCTTCACGGTCATCCTTTGGCAGATTCTGCCCCAAACATATGCCAGGAGGGCAGAACTGGCAATCGCCTGCCCCGCGCAAAGCCCTAGCGTTGCCCCTGGCCGGATCCGGCCCCTGAGCTGGAGGACCTCTTGGTCACGACGAACACCGGGCCCGCGACGAGCCTCCCGCAGGAGGGGGCCGCCGCGAGCCCCCCGCGGACCGGGGCAGCAGGCTTCGGCCGGCTCTCCCCCCAGGCGCTGGGGATGCCGGCGCTGCTGGTGACCGTGGCCATCTGGGCGGCCTTCGCGCTCAGCGCCCGAGCCCTGAGCGCCTCCTCCCTGCGGCCCGCCGACGCCGCCCTGCTGCGCTTCGGAGTCCCGGTCCTGGTCCTCGCGCCCGCGTTGTGGCGGCGCCGCCGACGCATCGCCGCGGTGCGCCCGGCCACCGCCGCCAAGATCATCTGCGGCGCGGGTCTGCCGTTCTTCCTCGCGGCGATGTACGGCGGCTCCCTGACCTCGGCGGCGTTCGTCGGCTCGCTCATCCCGGGAATGGTCCCGCTCTTCGTCTGCGCGCTCATGGTCGCCGGCGGCCGGGGCGCACCCCGGGGTACGCAGGCGGTCGGACTCGCGCTGATAGCCGTGGGCGTGGTCGCACTCGTCTGGCACCACGTCGTACCGCTGGACACCGGCGTACTGGCCGGCGCCGGCATCCTCCTCGCCGCCAGCGGGCTGTGGGCCCTCTACACCGTCGGCCTGAAGGAGGTGGACCTCGACCCCGTCGGATCGATCGGACTGCTGTGCCTGCCCTCCTTCGCGGCGATGGCGCTCCTGGTCCTGACCGGCGTGCTCCCCACCGGCCTGGCGTCCGCCGCCGGATCCGACATCCTGCTGTTCCTGCTGGTACAAGGGCTTGGGGTCGGCCTGTGCGCCGGGCTGCTGTACGCGTTCGCCATCCGCAGGCTCGGCGCGGAACGCAGCTCCGTGATCGGGAGCCTCAGCCCCGTCGCCGTCGTCCTGCTCGCCGTCCCCCTGCTCGACGAGTCCCCGACGCTCAGCGTGCTCGTCGGCGTGCCCCTCATCACCGCGGGCGTCGTACTCGCCAACCGGCGCTCCCGGCCGCGCTCATCCGGGCCCGCCACCGGTCCCCACGTCGGCCACCACGCCGGCCACCACGCCCATCCGCACTCCAAGGGTCCCGCACATGCTTGAGCTCCTCCTCCCGCCGCCCGTGGACCCGCTCTGGGACCTGACCGCGGCGTTCGAAGCCGACGGCCGGGCCGAACGCCTGAACCTCGTCCTCGGCGTCTACCGCGACCACACGGGCGGCACCCCGGTCATGGCCGCCGTCCGCGAGGCCGAGATACGCCTGGCGGAGCGCTCCGAGTCCAAGGAATACCGCGGGCTCTCGGGCAACACCGCCTTCAACCGCGCGATGCTGTCGATGGTCCTGGGCTCCGGCGGCGCGGCGGACCGGGCCGTGGCGGTCCAGACCGTCGCGGGCAGCGGCGCGCTGCGGCTGCTGGCCGATCTGATCTGCCGGACCCGCCCGGGCACGACGGTGTGGATCAGCGACCCCGCCTACGTCAACCACCAGCCCATCCTGGAGGCCGCCGGCCTGAAGGTGCGTACGTACCGCTGGATCGACGGGCACGGCCGGGCCGACCCCGCGGGCATGCTGCGTGACCTGGGAGCCGCCGGCCGCGATGACGTCGTACTGCTCCAGGGGTGCTGCCACAACCCCACCGGAGTCGATCCGGACACCGGGACCTGGGAGGCGCTGGCCGAGCTCGCCGGCCGGGCGGGGTGGGTTCCGTTCGTCGACCTCGCCTACCACGGGCTCGGCGACGGCCTGGAAGCGGACCTGGCGGCGACGCGGATGCTCGCGGAGCGGGTTCCGGAGATGCTCCTCGCCATCAGCTGCTCGAAGAACTTCGGCCTCTACAGCGACCGAACGGGCTGCGCCGTGGTGCTCGGCGCGTCCCGCCAGTCGCTGCGGCACGCCGAGACGGCACTGCAGAACGCCGCCCGGACGCTCTATTCGATGCCGCCGGAGCACGGCGCCGCGGTGGTGACCGCCATTCTCGAGGACGACGGACTGCGGGCCGCCTGGCGGGCCGAACTGGATGCCATGCGGGGGCGGATCACGGCCAACAGGGCTGATCTGAGCGCGCACTTGAGCGCCTTGGGCTGGGGCACGCAGGCGGACATCCTGGCACGGCAGAAGGGGATGTTCTCGATGCTGCCGCTCACACCGGATCAGATGCACGGACTGCGCAGCCGCTTCGCCGTCTACGGGACCGCCTCGGGGCGGTTCAACGTCGCGGGGATCCCGGCGCACCGGATCCCCTGTCTCGCGCGGGGCATCGCCGGTGTCCTCGCCGAGGGCCGGGTGCCCGTGTCCGCGACCCGTGCTCACGGTGGGTGATTGGTCTTCACTGTGGTGAAGTTCCCGTCAAGCGCGAGTACGTCGGCCAGCGGCCCGAGAAGGTCGCGGCCTTCACCCGCGGACCGGCTGGAGCCGCATGGGCGGTTCCGCGTGACGCCGGGGCGTCCTCAGCGCCGACGAGGGCGCGTCGGCGCTGAGGCACGGCGCACGTTGTCAGACCGTGGTGGGGAAGCGTTCCCAGACGCGGTGTGCGCCCAGCAGTTGGCTGATCTTCTCCAGCGTGGTGGTGCCCGAGTCGCCCTGGACGACGCCGGGCGCGTCGGCGGGGACGCCTGCGGCGGCCAGGACCGCCTCGGCACCCGCCCAGCCGCCGATCGCCTTTCCGTGACGGAAGGCTTCGTTCAGGAGCAGCGCCACCCTGGGATCCGTAGCGGAAGACCGTGCGTCGCCGGCCTTGGCATCGCGTGCGCCGTAGGCGTCGGCGCCGGTGGCCGGCGCGCCGGCCAGGAGGATCGCGTCGAATTCGATGGATCGGGCGGTGGCGAAGGTGCGCTGGACGGTCAACGGGTCGCCGTCGGCGTCGATCGTGCCGCCTGTCGGGGCGATGACGAGGGGGACCATGCCCGCGTCCAGTACTGCCTGGCGTACGGACCTGACGCCGTCCAGGTCCGCGGCCTCGTCGGCGACGATGCCGATGACTCGGCCGTCGAGCGGCCAGGTGTGCCCGAGCTGGGAGAGGGCGGGGCTGGGCTCGGGATCTTCGAGCCGGCCGGCGGCGGGCGCGGGCAGACCGAGCCCCGCGGCGACCTGTTCGCAGAGCCGCGGGTCGATGTTGGCGAGTACGTGCAGCGCGCGTTCCTTGATCGCCTGCTCGTAGCACTTGCCGAGTTCGAAGGTGTAGGCGGCGATGATGTGCTCCCGCTCGGGCGGGGTCATGCTGAGCCAGAACAGCCGGGGCTGGCTGAAGTGATCGTCGAAGGAGGCCGGCGCCTCCCGCACCTTCCTGCTCTCGGCCACGGGTGCGGGTGCCTCGATGAACGCCCCGGTGTCCGCGCCGGCGACGAAGGGGCATCCTCCGTCGAGGCTGTTGGGCCGGTAGGGGGCCACGCCCCGGTGCACGGCGGTCTGGTGCATGCCGTCGCGCAGCATGTCGTTGACCGGGGCGTGCGTCCGGTTGATCGGGAGCTGCCCGAAGTTGGGTCCGCCGAGGCGGGTGAGCTGGGTGTCGAGGTAGGAGAAGAGCCGCCCTTGGAGGAGCGGGTCGTCGGTGACGTCGATGCCGGGAACGAGGTGGCCGACGTGGAAGGCGACCTGTTCGGTCTCGGCGAAGTAGTTCGACGGGTTGGCGTTCAGGGTCAGCAGGCCGATCGGCTGGACCGGCGCCAGCTCTTCGGGAACGATCTTCGTCGGGTCGAGGAGGTCGATGCCCGCGAAGGTCTGCTCCGCGGTGTCGGGGAATGTCTGGATGCCCAGCTCCCACTGCGGGAACGCGCCGGCCTCGATGGCGTCCGCGAGGTCCCGCCGATGGAAGTCGGGGTCCACGCCGCCCGCGATCTGGGCCTCTTCCCAGACCAGGGAGTGCACCCCGAGCTTGGGCTTCCAGTGGAACTTCACGAGCGTGGTGGCGCCCTCCGCGTTGACGAGGCGGAAGGTGTGGACGCCGAAACCCTCCATGGTCCGGTAGGAGCGGGGGATGCCGCGGTCGGACATGTTCCACAGCGTGTGGTGGGTGGCCTCGGTGTGCAGGGTGACGAAGTCCCAGAAGGTGTCGTGGGCGCTCTGGGCTTGCGGGATCTCCCGGTCCGGGTGGGGCTTGCCGGCGTGGATGACGTCGGGGAATTTGATGGCGTCCTGGATGAAGAAGACCGGGATGTTGTTGCCCACCAGGTCGAAGATTCCCTCTTCGGTGTAGAACTTCGTCGCGAAGCCCCGAGTGTCGCGCACAGTGTCGGCGGAGCCGCGGGAGCCCAGCACGGTGGAGAAGCGCACGAACACCGGCGTTTCCGCGTCCTTGGCCAGGAACGCGGCCTTGGTCACTCCGGCGGCGGTGCCGTACGCCTGGAAGGTGCCGTGGGCGGCCGCGCCCCGGGCGTGCACGACCCGTTCCGGGATGCGCTCGTGATCGAAGTGCATGATCTTCTCGCGCAGGTGGTGGTCCTGCAGCAGTACAGGACCGCGCGGTCCGGCCTTGAGCGAGTGGTCGGTGTCGGGGAGCCGGGCACCCTGCGCGGTGGTCAGATGCGGGCCGCTCTGAGCCATCCGGGCCTGCTGCGCGCCGGTGGGCTGACCGGTGGGGCTGACGGTTTCGGGGCCGCGTTGGTCCGCCTTGGGCGGAAGGGGTTCCGTCGGCGTGGTCGGTTCCGCCACCTGTGGCGAAACGGGTCCCGGCTTGCCGGGGACGCCGTCCTGCGCACCGTCGTCGCTGCGCAGCGCATCGGTGACCTTCTCCGCCGCGGCCTTGATGGGATTCTGCTCGTTCAACGTTGTTCCTCTTTTCCTTACGTCACGGGGTGACCAAAGAAAACCTTCTAAATATGAACATATAGGGCGGCGGGAGTCGCCGGCTCGCCGTGCCACGCCATGGCACGACGAGCCCCGGCCGGCCGCCGCGTGCACCGCCGCCGCCGCGACCCGTACACCGGTCGCGGCTGTTCCCCGCGCTACGTCACCGCGCTCAGACCGATTGACGCTGCCGGTCGGCGGACTCTTCGACCACCTTCGCGAGTCGCCCGAGCATGTCGCGGTGGCGTACCTGGATCAGGGTGTCGAGCGCGGCGTTGTGCAGGGTGCCGCCGATCCCGCGCAGCGGGTGTTCGTCCACGATGACCAAGGATTGCTCGCCCCAGGGGCGGATCTCGATGGCGACCCGGGCCGTACCGAGCGGGCCGCTGTCGACCTCCAGCTCGAGTTCGGACGCGGCTTTCACGTGCCGGACCACGGTGGTGCCGGATCCCGTCCACGGTCCGATGCGGACGGTGTACTCGAGCGCGGAGCCGACCTCGGGCCACTGGCCCCTGGCCACGCGTGATTCGCTCGTGCCGACCACCCAGTCGGCATAGCGGGAGCCATCGGTGAGGACCGCCCACACCTCGCGCGGCGTGGCGTGGATCAGTCGGTTTCGTACGGCCATCGTTCCTCCCCGGTCCGGAGGTAGTAGTCCCTGGTCCGACTGCCCGGAATTTCGCCTCATATCCCGTTCGGGGCGGCATCGGCGCGGCATCAGCGGCGCCGCAGGCCGCCGGACAGGGTCAGAGGTCCCCGGGGTCCCGCCGCTCCAGCGGATGCAAGGCCGGGCCCTGGAGGATCTCCCCGTCGATGCCGAAGCGGGAGCCGTGGCAGGGGCATTCCCACGTACGTTCGGCGTTGTTGAACGCGACGAGGCAGCCGAGGTGGGTGCAGACAGCTGAGACGGCGTGCAGGTTGCCCTGGTCGTCACGGTGGACGGCGCATGGTCGGCCGTCTGCCCGGACCACGGTTCCCTCGCCGGCGGCCAAGGAGCTGACGGGGCCGTTGGAGCCGTCACCGAACGATTCGAGCCGGTCCTTCACGAAGTGCTTTCCGACGTCCCATTGCGCTTTGAGGAACTCGGGTGCCGAGCCCAGGGCGGGCCCGAGGCGGTGCGGGTCATAGAGTTCCGCCCACGACGGACGCGCGGTTTTCGTGATCAGGGAGGCGAGCAGCTGACCGGCGAGGACTCCGCCGGTCATTCCCCAGCCCGCGAAGCCGGAGGCCACGTAGACGTTCTCGCCGTTCCGACGCATCGGGCCGATGAGGGGCACCGAATCGGTGGCGCTGTTGTCCTGGGCCGCCCACCGGTGGGTCATGGTGACGCCGGGGAACCGCTCGTTCGCCCAGTCCTGGAGACGTGCGTAGCCTGCCTCGGTGTCCGCTCCGCTGCCGGGGGTGAACGCCTCCCCCGTGATGATCAGGAGTCTGCCGCCGTGTCCGTCCGGGGCGGTGCGTACGGACCGCTTGCCGCCTTCCGTGGTGATGTACATGCCGCCTGGGTCCCGCTCGGGAGGCAGCGACCCGGCGATGACGAGATCGCGGTGCTGGGTCAGGCGGGTGGCCAGCAGAGCGTGGTCGAAGACGGGGTGGTGCGTGGCCACGACCACGTGGCGGGCGGTCACGGTGGCGCCGGAGGCAGTGCTGAGCCGGCACGGCTCACCCGCGTCCATCCCGGTGATACGGGTCAGCTCATGGACCCGTCCCCCGTCCGCGACGAGGTCGACGACGAGTCCCCGGAGGTACTTCAGGGGATGGAACTGTGCCTGGTCCTCGACCCTCACGGCTCCCGCCACCGCGTACGGCAGGTCGGTCTCGGTGACGAAGGACGCGTCGAGGCCCGCCGCCCGGGCGGCCTCGGCCTCATCCCGCAGACCTTCGACTCCTTCGTCCTCCTCGCAGTAGGTGAAGGCGGGCCGGCGTTCGAGGTCGCAGTCGATGCCCAGCTCCGCCGCCACCTCGATGACGTGGCCCATCGCCGCGCTCTGGGAGCCGGCATAGACCCGGGCCGCATCTTCTCCGTGTTCGGAGCGCAGCTTGCCGTAAATGCTGGTGTGCAGGGCAGTGAGTTTCCCGGTGGTGTGGCCCGTCACCCCCGCGGCGAGCCGGTCCGCTTCCAACACGATGACGCTCAGGCCCGCGCGGGTGAGCTCCCATGCTGAGCTCAGGCCCGCGATCCCACCCCCGATGACTGCCACGTCCGCTTCGGCGGAGTCCATGAGCGGCGGAAAGGCGGGAAGGTCGGCCGACTGCAGCCAGTACGAGCGCCCGGGCTCGGAAAGACGTTTCATGCCTAGCGCCTGCCCAGGCACCGCCGCCCATAACGCACCCGTAACGCCCGCGTCGAGTCTGGTGGCGCGCCCGAGACCGCCACCGGAGCAGCGCGGCTCGGTGTTCAGGCGCATCCCCGGCCCCCGTTCCAGCGGCGGACCTGGGGGCCCGCGGACTCCGCGAGGGTTCCACGGCCCCCAGGGTCGGGATCAGGCGGCGGGCTGGGGCTGGCTGAGTTCTGCCTGGCCGAAGAGGAGGGCGTAGCCGCCGGGGAGCCGGCGCAGGATCCGGGCGAGGAGGTCGGGGCCGGCGAGGCGGGTGACGACGGCGAGTACGGCGCCGGTGTCCCATCGGGCGGTGGCGGGGGGCGCCCCGGTCCGTGCGGCCAGGTCCTTGACGAAGCCCCAGCCGGTGAGGTGTTCGGTGTCGGGGATCTGGGCGGTCAGGGTGAGGGCGGCTTCGACGGGGAGGCACTGGGCGAGGTCGACGCGTTCGTCGCCGGTGAGCTGGCGGCCGAGGGCGGCCAGGACGTTGTGGACGGCTGCCGCGGCGCGTTCGCGGGTGGGGTAGGCGCCCTCGTGGCGCACGCGTTCCAGCATCTGGTCGAACGTCATGACCGTCTGGGACGGGTTCGCTCGAGGCTGGTCATACATGGCTGCGCTTGCCTTTCTCTGCGAAGCATCCGGCCTTCGGCCGGTGGTGGTCAGGTCGGCTGGGGTGGGCCGAAAAGAAGGTCGTATCCGTCGGGGAGCTGGAGCAGGATCTCTCGGGTGAGGCTGACGCCCGCGGCGGCGGCCGCCGTGGAGAGGACCGCGCCGATGTCCCACAGTGCCGTCGTCTCGGTGGCTCCCTCGATCCAGGCCGCGACGGCACGGACGAACCGCTCGGGTGAGAGTGGTTCCGCGGCCTGCAGGGGGTTGAGAAGGATCAGGGCGTACGTCTCGGGAAGCCGCGCGGCGAGCTCGGCCCGCACGGTTCCCACCAGATGCGCGCCCAGCAGGGCCAGGACGACGCGGACCGCCCGTTCGGCCTCTTCCGCGGTTTCGTACTTGCCGCGCTCCTGGACGTGGGCCAGGAACGACTCCCTACGCATCGACATCACGTCGCCTCCGGGAGGGGTGAGGGGTCAAGGAGGCGCGGAGGACGGGATGCCGGGGGGAGATCGGCTCTTCCCGCCCTCCGCGACCGGCTGGTGCGGCAGGGATCAGCCGGAGATCTGCTTGCGGTCGGACTCGCCGCCGATGCTGATCTTGCGGGGCTTGGCGCGCTCGGCGATCGGGATCCGCAGGGTCAGGACACCCGCGTCGTAGTCGGCCTGGATGCGCTCGGTGTCCAGGGTGTCCGCCAGGACGATCTGGCGAGAGAAGACACCGAGGGGCCGCTCGGAGAGTTCCATCTGCACGATGTCCTTGTTCGAGTTGGGCCGGCGCTCGGCCTTCACGCGCAACATGTTCCGCTCGACGTCGATGTCGATCGCCTCGGTGCTCACCCCCGGGAGGTCGAAGGCGATCACGTACTCGTCGCCCTCGCGGTAGGCGTCCATCGGCATCACGGACGGCTGCGACCACGTACCCGACGCACCCGAGAGCTGCTGGACGATCCGGTCCATCTCACGGAACGGGTCAGTGCGCATCAACATTGCGAAACACCTCCAGTTGGTCAGGCAGGAACTGCCAATGCGCTTCAACGTGCTTCCGTTGTAACATGTCATCGAAGCGATGACAAGCAGAATGTCATCTGGAGGATGACGAAGCGACGGAGAGTCCCATGAACGAACCCGCCACGCCGACCGAGACAGTCCCCTTCCGTGTCGCCGCCGCGGCCCTGGAAGCCATCAACCAGTCCGTGAGGGACGCCCGGCGATCGTCTGCGGGCAGCGGTCATGGAACCGGGCCGACTACGGCGCCGGACGCGACCGACTCCGGCCCGGACCCGGCTCTGGCCGCACTGCTGATGCTGCGCGAGATCCGCGAACAGCTCGCCGGCTGGGAAAGCGGACTGATCGAAACCGCCCGGGGAAACGGCGCGAGCTGGTCCGACCTCGCCGGACCCCTCGGGGTCGCCAGCCGCCAGGCCGCCGAACGCCGCTATCTGCGCCTGCGCCCCGGCGCCGCGGGGAGCACCGGCGAAGAACGCGTCCAGGCCACGCGCGACACCCGCGCCGCCGACCGCACCGTGACCGCCTGGGCCCGCGACAACGCCGCCGACCTCCGCCGCCTCGCCGGCCAGGTCACATCCCTTGCCGGCCTGCCGGCCAGTGCCGAGGACGCTGTCGGCGACCTGAACCGGGCCCTCGCGCACGACGACGCCGCCCGGCTCGTGCGCCCCCTGGCAGCCACCCGGCCTCACCTCGGGCCCCGGAACGCCGACCTCTCCGAACGCATCGATGCCTTGACCCGGCACGCCGAGCAGCTCCGCCAGAACACCCGCGACCAGCGAAGCACGTGAACCGCCCCCTGCTCGCGGCGCGTGGCAGGTCGTCCCATGGTGTCGCTCGCGGCTGCCGCGAGCGACACCTGTCACTCGATGTCGTCGAGGGCGAGGGCGAGGTTCTGGAGAAGCTCCTGCGCGGGCGTCTGCGGACTGTTCTGGTCATAGGCGTCGGCGACCGTCTGGAAAGCCGCGATGAATCCGGTGACCAGCGCGTTGAAGGGCTGCGAAACCTGTTCCAGCACGGCGCGGGCCGTTTCCTCGGGGCTGGCGTCAGCCGGAACGAAGAAGTGTGACGGAACCACGTCTGCGAGCAGGTCCGACACGAAGTCGCTGTCGGCCCCCGTCCGGAGAGCCGTGAGTGCGGCGATCGCTTTGAGCTGGAACTTGTTGTCCGTCACCGTGCCGAGGGTAGACCCTGGGACTGTGGGCACGGCCCGTGTCCACTCTCAGATCGCCCACCCGATGCCCCCCGTATCGCCCTCGGTGCTCGCCGGCGGACGAGAGCCGGGCGCCCGTACGTGTGGCGCCCGGACGGGAAGATGGAGTGACGAGATGGACGAGTCGGACTTCGACTTGCAGGAGGTCCTCAGCACCGGGAACCTGGCCCGCCTTGAGGTCCTGCGGATGGACGGCTCCGTGTGGGTGTCGACCGGCCAGTTCCTGACCACGGTGCGAGAGGGCAGGCAGCTGGTGCGGCTGTTCGAGACACCGAAGGACGCCATCGCCACGGGGATCACAGTGGGTGGAGTGACCTACCAGGCCGCGGAAGCCGACCGGCGCCTCCTGCACGGCAAGCACGGCAGCAGTGGGGTCGTCGTCGTGAAGAACCCTCCGTACATCGTCGCGGCCCTGTACGAAGCGGGACAACGTCCCGCGGACGCGGTTCTCACCGTAGGAAACCTCGCCGACCTGCTCGCCGCCCGCTGCGGGCAGCCGACACCACCGCACGAAGGGCCCGCCCGCCCTCCCCCAAGCTGATCGAGAGTACGGATCCACGGACACCCACGCGGATCCGTACTCTCGTCCACCTGGCCACCACCAGCCGCGTCCTACTCCTGCTCGCCCGTTGCAAGATCCTTACGTCCACGGGTCCTGAAGCGGCCTCGGGAGGAGCCGGAAATCGCGGAGCGTTCCAGCAAACGGTCCATGGCATGTAGCACCTCGCGGAAGTGCTGCCAGGGGATCTCGGCTTCGCCGGTGGCTTGGCGGTCGTTCGTCTGCTCGATACGGTTCACGACTCCTCCGATCCGGCCGCATCTGTCCGGCATTCCTGCCTACCGCAACCGGTAAGCCAGTGGACCTCGGCGTGCGGCAACGGCGGGCAGGCACCAGGGCGGCCGGTGCGGCGCTGCTTCGAGGTCTGCCCGGGGCTACGCGCCGAAAACGTCGGCATGACCGGCCGGCCGGCTCCGGGGGGCCGCTCCCGCAGTGCTCGTAGCCGGAGAAGAGAATCGAGGCAACGGAGGCCGACGGCGAACCCCCGCGGATCACGCCCCTTTCAGGAGGGAGAAGCGAGGGTACGCGCGAGGGGTTGGCCTTTATGGCCGTGCCATTCGCAGAGCAGGACGGTTGCGTCGTCGCCCAGCTGTCCCTCGTGGTGGTGGAGGACGGCGTGTACGAGGCGGCGCAGGGTCTCGGGGACCGGGAGGGCGTCGGCCTGGTGGCGGATGATGAACTGGACGAAGCGGTCGAGGCCGAACTCGCGGCCGGCACGGTCGCGCGCTTCGGTGATGCCGTCGGTGTAGAGGATGAGCCGGTCTCCGGGTTCGAGCTGTTCGCGGTGGACCTGCGCGGGCAGGCCGAGGTCGGTCCCCAGGGGGTGGGTGGGCGGCCGCTCCAGTGCGGTGATCCACCGTCCCGCCCGGGTGAGGATGGGCGGTGGATGCCCGCAGTTGATCCAGGACAGCAGTCCGGTGCCCACGTCGAGGTCGGCGAGGACGGCGGTGGCGTAACGGTCGAGCCTGAACTGCTCGATCAGCGTGGCTTCGATGGCATCGCGGGCCTCGTTGAGGGTTGCGCCTTGGCGGCGCTGGTTGCGACAGGTGGCCATGGCCAGATTCGCGGTCAGTCCCGCGGCAGTGTCGTGCCCCATCGCGTCGAAGACGGCCAGGTGTGCGACGTCGGCGGCCAGCGCGTAGTCGAAGGCGTCGCCGGCGGTGGCGTAGGCGGGCTCCATCGCCGCGGCGACGGTGACGCGTGTGCTGGCGAAGGTACGGGGCGGCATCAGCGTCCACTGCATCTCCGCGGACACGGACATCGGCTCCAGTCTGATGAGGCGGGCGTAGGAGTCGCTGTGGGACCTGGTCGAGACCACGAGCATGCCGACGAGCGAGGCCAAATCGCCCATCGCCTCACGCGTTGCCCCATCCGGCTCGCCAGGGTGCCGACGGCGAGGACGCCCAGCCGTTCAGTGCCGTCCAGGAGGGGCAGCCAATGCACTGTGCGGCCACCGGCGGGACCGGACAGGACGTGCATGCTCTGGAAGACGCGCCCGGCGAGCGTGGCCTCGATGCGCAGTTGCTCCCCTCCGCGGCCTGCGTCGAGGCCCTTGCCGGTGACCTCGCGCAGCATGTCCTCGCGCAGATCGGACACGAAGATCCGGACCGGGTCGAAGCCGGCTCGTGCGGCCTGCTCCGCCACGAGCACGGGAAGCTGCTCGAAGGTCAGGAGGTGGCTCGTCCTGAGCAAACCCGTGAGCATGCGCGTGAAGGCCGGTTGGGCTACCGCTTCAGCGGGCTCCACGGAAGGCGGGGTGGTCGGGTCATAGTCGGCCGCCATGACGAGCACCTTCCTACGGTCGGGCCAGTGATATCAGCCGACGGAGCAGGTCGCACGGCTTACGCTCGGCCTCGGAGGGTTAGGGGCATTCCGAGTGGCCTGTCACCTGGCGAGCGCGGCTGTCCCTCGCACGCCGGCGTCGGACCCACCGGGAAAGTGGTCAGCCCCGCGCGGCGCGGGGCTGCGAGGAGCTTATGCCCTGATTCATAGCCATTTATTCTGACCGGGGCGGCGCGACACGGGCACGGCCCCGTCCCCCTCGTCCGGCAGCGACCGGCGCCGGACACAGCACGGACGACGGCACGCGGCCTCGACGCCGCCCCCACGGGACGACCGATCAGGAACACCTTTGGAAAGCCCGGCCGTTGATCAAGGCGCTCACTACCGTGCACTCGTGCAACAGAAAGACCTGTGATGATCAAGAAGATTATGGCCACCGCCGCTGCGACCGCCTCCATCCTCGGCGCCGGCGCCGCAGTCGCCGCCCCGGCCATGGCCATCGGCAACGACAACGGGATCAACACCGTCAACGGAAACGGTGCCCAGCAGATCTACGGCAACCAGAAGACCCACGGCGACATGAGCCCGCAGCTCAGCCTGGTCCAGGGCACGCTCAACAAGCCCTGCATCGGCCTGCCGGCCAAGGTCAACGCCCAGTCGATCCTGGCCCTGGTCAACGTCGGTGTCCAGGACATCAACATCCTGTCCAACCCGCAGAACCAGCAGTGTACCGAGAACTCCACCCAGGCCAAGGGCGACGAGCCGCTCTCGCACATCCTGGACAACATCCCGGTCCTGTCCGGCAACGGCGCCGTCGGCAGCTGACACAGCCCCCTCTGCGAGCCGGGGCCTCCGACGCCTGCACGAGTGCCGACGGGACCCCGGCTTGTTCAACCCGTTTCCACGGGTCCCCTCCCCCACGTGTCCGGAGGCAGCAAGCCGCGGCGCCGGGCACAGTCTTCACCGTCTTCGCAGAGAGCCTTCCGTCCGGTCGGACGGAAGGCTCTCTGCGTTACCCCGCTGGGCACCGAACTCTTCGGAAGCCGGCTGCCGTCCCGAGGTTCGTCAGTCGGATGTCCTCCGCAGGATCAGGCAGACGAAGCCCCAGGTGTCCCGGTAGACCCGCAGCCATTCGGAGCGCCGGGTGTCTGCCGTCTCGAGCACTTGCGCGCTGTCCGGATCGGCGGGATGGTCCAGGGCCCAGGAGGCCAGTGACCCCCAGCAGGCCCATTCGTAGTCGTCCAGCTCGCGGCGCGTGCTGACGTGCCCGTCGACAGGAGTCCACCCGTCGGCAACGACACGGTCCACGGTGGTCGCCAGGTCGGTGAAGTCCCCGAGCATCTCGACGGCCTCCCGGGAAGGATCGCGATCCCAGAATCCCTCACCGATCAGGACACGGCCGCCGGGAGCCAGGTGCTTGCGTGCCGCCGCGAGCGTGGGGAGCAGACCACCGAAGGCGTGCGTGGCCCCGACGCTGATCACCAGGTCGAACGACGCCGAGGAGACGAACTCCGCGGCCTCCTGCTGATGGAGGACGAGGCGCTCTCGGACGCCGAGATGGTTCGCTGCGCGGCCGGCCTGCGCCAGGGCTTCCTCGGAGATGTCGACGCCCTCGGCGTGCAGGTGTGGGCGCATGACCAGGGCGCGCATGAGCCATTCCGCGCCGCCGCAACCAAGGTCGAGTACACGCTCGTCGCCACGAGGGACGCCGCGTTCCAGAAGCCGACGGACCGAGTCGTCGTCGACCGGAGCCTTTATCGGGTGTTCAGCATGGGCGATCGCGGATATCTGTTCACGGTTCACCGGCGCAGCTTGTCAACGCCGGAGGCCGCGCGCACCTCGTTTTCGTCCGTGGACCGGAGCTGAGCTGCGCGCAGCAGGCCCCGGGAGGGGACTGTCTCTGGACGCAGGACCATGAGCGAGCCTTCCAAGGTCGCCACCATGGCAAAGGGGAACCGGTCGACCTCAAGGCAGAGCGCCACGTCATCAGGATGGACTCCTTGGCGCACCCCTTGCGCCAGTTCGGCGGCGGCGCGCGACTGCGCAGCGCGGCGGAGGAACTCAGTGGCATCCGTCCGCGCCTCGGTGGCCCTGCGAGCTATGTACTGAGCGCACGCAAGATCCTCATCGGCCTGCCCGTCTTCGCCAGTGACCACGAACGTGACGCCGGTGTTCTCGCGCGTGCGCAGGACCTGAGCCGTTGCCTCCGCCACCACGAAGCCTGCGCACAGCACCAGCGACGCTTCCTTGACCGCAAGGGCGCCGACCGTCCCTGCCGTGGTCTTCTGCACAACGGTCCGTCCGCCGAGGTCGACGGACCGCAGCAGGCCCGGCGAGTTGACCATGTCGAACCCGGACGCGGGCGGACCGTCTTTGAGCGCCGCCCAGTCCGGGTGGCGGGCCTTGAGCGCCCTGGCTTCGTCCAGCGATTCAGCAAGAACGATCTTCTCCGCCCCCTGGGCGAAGGCCCAGGGGGCGACCGTGAAAGCACTCATCACGTCGACGACCACCGCCACGGACGGGGTTTCGACCAGTTCACCGATGCCAAGGAAACGAGAGTCCATGCCGATCATGATCGCGCATGCCGCCCCGGTGTCAGAAGCCGTCGTCTCGGCTACGCTCCGGCCGCGCGGCGGCCCAGGACGGGTTCTGCCACCGTGCGCGCCAGGGCGCACAGGGTCTGGCCGTGGCGGGCGAAGAGGGTGTCGCGGGAGTCGAAATGGCCCAGGTCGGCCAGGACGTAGGCCGAGAGGTCGCACGTCGCGGGTTCGGCCGGGCACAGGGGCGGGGCGCCGTCCCAGTCGATCGCCGTGCGCGAGAGTGCCTCGAAGAGGGTTTCCGGGCCGGTGTTGGTGAAGCCACCGGTGCTGGTGAAGCCGCCGCCCTCGCCCCGCCCCGGTTCGTCGAGGTCGAAGAGTTGGGAGACCGTCAGCCACCGTGAGGAATCCGCCTCCGGCTCGGGCAGGCGGAATTCCGGCCATGCCAGGAGCACTTGGTCGGGGACGAGAGGGCGAAGCCGGGGGAAGCGCGGATACCAGAAGGCGCCGTCCACGACCAGGCCGCGCACCCTCGTCGGCGTCCCCGTCGCGCGGGCCACGGCCTCGAGGACCGCCAGGCGCTGACTGCACGAGCCGCGCCCCAGGCGCAGGACCTGCGATACGGGCCGCTCGTCCTGGACGGAGTACACCGGGCGCAGGGTGGCGGCGATCCACCGGTGTGCCTCGCGCAGGCGCTGGACGGGGTGCGCGTCCGCGGGTACGCCCAGGGCCTGGACGAGCTCCGTGACGCGGGGATCGTGCCAGTCGAGGATGCGGGTGGGCATCGAGCCGCCCGCGACGGCTCCCGCTCCGTGCGCCGGCGCCGGCGCCGGGACCGTACGCTTGCGGCCGCGCGGCCGCAGGAGCGAACTCGTCATGACTGCCGTCCTCTTCTCGGGGCTCACATCGTGGCAGGTTTTGTGAACGCGTTCAACTCCTGGTCCGTCTTGCGGTGTGCGCGCCCGTGGTGCCGGGCCGGCCGGTCGGCCGATCACCCGGTTGCCGCACGCCTGTGACGGCGGTCCCGTGCGGGGGCACACATGCGGTGGGGCTCGTTCCCGACCCGAATCCGTCCACTGCCCCTGAGGAACCCCATGCCAAGTGCTCCGTCCGCACTCAGCACCGGACCCGCACCGTCCACGCGCCGCGGCGCGTGGACGGCGATGATCCTGGTGATCGCCTGCGCGGCCCAGTTCATGGTCGTGCTGGACGTCTCGATCGTGAACGTCGCCCTCCCCAGCATGAAGGCCTCCCTCGGCCTGAGCCCGGCAGGGCAGCAGTGGATCGTCAACGCCTACACCCTCGGCTTCGCCGGGCTGCTGCTCCTGGGCGGCCGGGCCGCCGACCTGGTCGGTGCCCGCCGCACCTTCCTGATCGGCCTCGGCATCTTCACCGCCGCCTCGCTCACCTGCGGACTCGCCGCCGACGGTGCGACGTTGATCGCGGCCCGAGCGGTCCAGGGCATCGGGGGCGCGATCCTCGCCCCCGCCACCCTGACGCTGATCATGACCACCTTCACCGAACCCCGCGCCCGCACCCGCGCCATGGGCGCCTGGAGTTCGGTCAACGCCGTCGGCGGCGCGGCCGGGGCGGTCATCGGCGGGCTCCTGACCGAGTACACGGGCTGGCGCTGGGTCTTCTTCGTCAACGTTCCCATCGGGATCGCGATCCTCGCCGCCGCATTCCTCTACGCGCCCGCCGCGCACGGCAGCCGCGGCGGCCTGAGCCGCCTGGACCTGCCCGGCGCGCTGTCCGTCACCGTCGGTCTGACCGCCCTGGTCTACGGGATCATCTCCACCGCGAGCTCGTCCTGGGGCTCCCCCGAGGTCTGGGCCGCCCTCACCCTCGGCATCCTGCTCCTGGCCGCCTTCGTCGTCATCGAGTCGAAGGTCACCGCACCCCTGGTCCCCCTCACCGTCCTGCGCCGCCGCACCTTGGCCATCGCCAACCTGGTCATGATCGGCTTGGGCTCGGCGATGTTCGCGATGTGGTTCCTGATGTCCCTCTACATGCAGCAGGTCCTCGGCTTCAGCGCCCTGAAGACCGGCCTGTGCTTCCTGCCCGGCTGCCTCGCGGTCGTCCTGGGCACCCGGACCTCCACCCACCTGGTCCGCCGCACCGGACCCCGTCCCCTGCTGGTCACCGGCATGGCCATCAGCACCCTCGGCTTCCTGTGGCTCTCGCGCATCGCCGTGGGCGGCACCTTCACCACCGACGTGGCCGCGCCCTTCGTACTCTGCGCCCTCGGTCTGGGGCTGTCCATGCTGCCCGTCACCGCCGCGGCCACCACCGGCATCGACCGGCGCGAAGCGGGACTGGCCTCCGGGCTGGTCAACACCTCCCGGCAGGTCGGCGGCGCACTCGGCCTCGCGGTCCTCGCCGCCATCGCCTCCCACGCCGCCGGCGACCACATCGGCCCCGGGGTGCGGGCCCTCACCGCCGGCTACGGCCACGCCTTCCTCTTCGCGGCCCTCTTCACCGCCTGCGCGGGCATCGGCTCCCTCTTCCTCCCCGGCCGCCCGGCCCCGGCGGCTCCCGGGCCTGCGGGTTCCGGCCCGGCGGGTCCCGGCCCCGCGCCTGGCGGGACGGAATGAGCGGCTCATAGCCCCCGCACCCACGGAGCCCCGTACACGCCGAACCCCGCGCTCGACAGCGGCGCGGGGTTCGGTCGACGTCCGGTCGAGGTCTGGTCGAGCGATCGGTCGAGGTTGCGTCGAGGTCAGACCGTTGCCAACTGGGGAATCAGACGCAGGGCGTTCTCGCGGTAGATCCCCCGCAGTTGCTCAGGGGTGAAGGCCGGGTCCGCGTCGAGAGCGGGGAGCGCCAGGTCCATGACCGTGTCCGCGGGCGCGGCCGGCCAGTCCGTGCCGAAGAGGATCCGGTCCGCGGGCACGTGGGCGAGGAGCGTCGCGGCCGGCGCCATCGGACCGGCCGTGTCGTAGTAGAAGCGCCGCAGGTGGTGGCGGACGGCGGCAGGGTCGACCGGCGGGTCGCAGAACCGTCCGAGAGCCTCCAGACGAGGGGCGATGTAGGGCAGGAACCCGCCGGCGTGGGGCAGGATGACGGAGATGTCGGGGAAGCGGTCCAGGGTCCTCTTGCTGATCATGTTGACGGCGGCCCGGGTGGTGTCCAGCAGGAAGTCGCACACGAAGTTGGGGATGCCGGGAACCGTCATCGCCCCGGGCCGGCCACCCGGCAAGTGGTGCGGGTGGGTGTCCACCACGGCCGAGAAGTCGTTCAGCTCGGCGAAGATGTGGTCGTAGACGGGATCTCCGAGGTACACGCCCCCGTAGTTGGCCGTCACGTTCACCCCGACGGCGCCGAGTTGCCCGAGTCCGCGGCGCACGGCCCACGAGGACGCTTCGAGGTCGTCCAGGAACAGCGGGACGTAGAACGAGAACCTGCCCGGATGCTCCTGCGCCACGTTCATCATCGACTGCAGGGTGATGTTGATGGCTTCACGCAACTGCGCCGACGACCGGTAGCGCGCCGGCAGCATGGGCTTGAGCACGGCCGTGTCGATCCCCGCGCGATCCATGAAGAGGACCGCTTCGTCGGCGCCGAGGTGCGCCCAGCGGGGCAACTGTGCCGGATCGATCAACCCGTGATGTGCGGCCCACTCGCGCCATTCCGGTGCGCAGAAGTGGTGGTGCATGTCGATCTTCGGCTGGGTTCCGTGTCCGTGGTCGGGGCCTGGAGGCGCGTCTCCCCCCGCCGCGCGCACGTGTCCACCGGGGCCCACAGCGGTGACCGACAACGTGTCCGCGGACAGTTCCTCGAAGTTCAGGCCGGGCGTGCTCCCGGAATTCGGCATGCCAATCCACCGCCCATCGGTTTGGTTTCGATTACTTGACGGAGACCGTCGACGTCATTGCGAGGTCACCGGTCGGCCGCGACGGCTCCAGGACGATCTGGAGCCGCTCCAGTCCGCGGAACGCCGCGACCGGGCCCGTGAGCCAGGTGCCCCCGCTCTTCTCCTCGTCGGCCAGCTCCATCTCAGGGAATTCCCGGAGCAGGCAGGCGAGCGCGATCTCGAGTTCGAGCCGCGCCAGCGGGGCTCCCAGGCAGTAGTGCGTTCCGTGCCCGAAACCCAGGTGCGTCCCGTGGATCCCCTCGCGCGTCACGTCCAGGACGTCGGCGGACTCGAACTTCTCGTGGTCCCGGTTCGCCGAGGAAAGGGCGATCTGGACGAGGGCGCCCTTGGGGATCACGGTTCCGCGGATTTCGGCTTCCTCGGCCGCGTACCGGAACGTCGAGGTCTCCACCGACCCCTCGAACCGTACGAATTCCTCGACCGCGCCGGGGATCAGCGACGGATCCCTGCGGAGCTTCTCCAGCTGGTCGGGGTGGAGGAGGAGGCCGCGGACGGAGTTTCCGATCTGGAACGCCGTGGTCTTGTGGCCGGCGAAGAACAGAACCCACATCGACGCGACCAGATCCGCGTCGTCGAGGCCTTCCTCCGCCGTGATGAGGTCGCTGAGGAAGCAGTCCGACGGATGGGCCCGCACGTGGGAGACGAGCTGCCCCAAGCGCCTTTGCAGCCATTCCTCGGCCGCCTTCAGTTCCGCCTTCAGCTTGGGGTTGAACCTGGACCGCGTCACCACCCCGAACTGCTCCAGGATCTCGGGCCGCTCGGATTCCTCGATCCCCATCAGCTCGCACAGGACCGCGATGGGGAGCGGGAACGCCAGGGAGGACATCAGATCGACCGTGTCGCTCTTGCGGCATTCCCGCAGGAGGCCCTCGGTGATCTCCGTGATCCTCGGTCGCATCTCCTCCACCCGGCGGGGCGTGAAGGCACTCCTGAGGACGCGGCGGAGCCGCGTGTGGCGCGGCGGGTCCGTGAAGAGGACGTTGTCGTCCAGTGCGTCGAAGAAGCTGCCGAACACCGCGTGGTAGGTGTCGATGGCGCCGCGCATGTTCTTGCTGAAGCGCCGGTCCGACAGGGCGTCACGCGCGTCGTCGTAGCGGGTGATGAGATAGGTCTCGACGCCGTGCGGAGGCGTCAGCCGGCACACCGGCGCCTGCTCGCGCAGGGCGGCGTAGGCCGGATACGGACATGCGCGGAATTCCGGCGCGCCCCTGGACACGGCCGACACGAGGTCCTGCAGCGCTTGGCCGCCGTTCGGTGGCGCATTCTCCTGCGTCATGATCCGCGTCCTCCGTGGCATCGGTGTTCTGTGGGCTGGACACACCGGTTCCCCGTGCGGACCGCTCGCGAAACGGTCCTTGGTTCCTTCGAGGCAGGGGGTCAGCCGTCCGGTCCGGCTGTGTGGCGGGGCCGGCGGGCTGGGGACATCCTGCTCGTTACCAACCCGCCACGGAGGAGTCCGCGCATGGTCCGCAGTCCCGCCCCGGCCCTCGCAGCGGCCGCCGCTCTCGCCCTGGCGGCCGTCGCCGCCCCGTCCGCCGCGTCCGCCGTCGGCACCGACACCGGCAGGGCCGGCGCGGACCGCGCTATCGCCTACCGCGCGACGGCCCCGTTCCAGCGGCATGCCGCCGCGGTGAAAGCGGGCTACGTCCCGGACAAGTACTGCATCGAGGACCGGGCGGGATCGGGCTCGCTCGGCTACCCACACTTCAACCACGCGTACGACAACTCCGTCGACCCGGCGAAGCCGGCCGCGCTCTACTACGAGGACGACCGGCGCGGGCGCAAACACCTCGTCGGCGCCCAATGGCTCGTTTACGACCGCGACCAGGACATGGGGACGGACGATGACCGCCCGAAGCTGTTCGGCCGGTCCTTCACCGGCCCGCATGCCGGCCACTTCCCCGGCCAGCCAGTCCACTACGCCCTGCACCTGTGGCTCTGGAAGAAGAACCCCTCGGGCACGTTCGGGACGTACAACCCGGACGTCGTCTGCCTTCCCGGCACCACCCGGCCGAAGCCGCCCTCGGCTCCAACCCCCTGACCCGGCGCCTTCGGAGAAGGCCCGTCGGCGAGCCCCTCGCCCACCGGGCGACGGCGGCGGATCGGCCGCGACGTCGTGCCGGAAGACGTCCACGACCCTGCCCGGGACCTCGCGGGTCCAGGAGACGTCGATGTCGTCGATGTCCGGAGTCCTCCGTTGGGAACCGCCTAGGCGGGACGTGCGTGGTACAGGGTTGAGATCTTGGTCCGGAGAGGAAGAGGACGACCGTGGACACCCCAGGAAAGACCCCGTCCCGACGCACCGTGCTCGCGTTGGGGGCCGGAGCGGCACTGGCAGCCTCACTGGCGGCGAGCGGGAGCGCCTTCGCCGCGACCGCGCCGCTGCCCGCCGACGGCAGCGGCGCGGTCGCGCACCGGCTGGCAGAACTGGAACGGGAGCACTCCGCGCGCCTGGGCGTCTACGCCCACGACACCGCCACCGGCCGCACCGTGCGGTACCGGGCGCAGGAGCTCTTCCCCATCTGTTCGGTCTTCAAGACCCTGGCCGTGGCGGCCGTACTGCGTGACCTCGACCGGGACGGGGAGTTCCTGGCCGAGCGCATCCACTACAGCCGGCAGGAGGTCACCGCCGCCGGTCACACCCCGATCACCAGCAAGCCGGAGAACCTCGCCCGCGGTATGACGGTCGCGGAGCTGTGCGACGCCACGATCCGCTTCAGCGACAGCGCGGCCGCCAACCTCCTCCTGCGCGAGCTGGGCGGCCCGACCGCCATCACCCGCTTCGCCCGTTCGATCGGAGACACGACGACCCGTCTGGACCGGTGGGAACCGGACCTGAACACCGCCGAACCCTGGCGGGTCACCGACACCACCACCCCGCACGCCATCGGGCAGACCTACGAGCGCCTCGCCCTCGGCACCGTGCTCGCGCCTGCGGACCGACGGCGGCTCACCGGCTGGCTGCTGGGCAACACCACGGGCGGCGAGCGGCTGCGGGCCGGGCTGCCGCCGACCTGGGCGGTCGCCGACAAGACCGGAGGAGGTGAGTACGGCACCAACAACGACGTGGCCGTCGCCTGGCCCCCCGGCCGCCCACCCGTCGTCATCGCCGTCCTGACGACCAAGCCCCACCGCGACGCCCTCGCCGACAACCTCCTCATCGCCCGGACCGCCGGACTCCTGGCAACGGCCCTGACCGGGAGTTGATCGAGTCGACGACGCCCGGGTGGGGGACCCGCCGTGCCGCCGCGGCGGAGGCACGGCCGGAGGCCGTCATGCCGTGCCGCTCAGCTGTGCTGGCGGGATTGCGGTGACCCGGGTGGCCGGATTCCTTGTATCGCCGTGGGTTTGCGTACCCGTACCGTCCGTCATACGTGCTGTTCGGAGGCCAAGTCTGCGGTTCCGGCGGCACCTTGGAACCAATGAGGGGAAACGCATGGCTACGGGTGTTGTGAAGTGGTTCAACGCGGAAAAGGGCTTCGGCTTCATCCAGCAGGATGACGGCGGTCCGGACGTGTTCGTCCACTTCTCCGCGATCCAGACGACCGGCTTCAAGGAGCTGGCCGAAGGCGCCAAGGTCGAGTACGACGTCAGCCAGGGTGCCAAGGGCCCCCAGGCCGACCAGGTCGTGCCCCTCTGACCACCGGTCTACGCACCCGCCCCGGCTCCCACGCGATCCGCCAACGGATCACGTGGGAGCCGATCGCGTTCCGCGGAGAAGCAACGACACGTGCCCACGGGGTGGGCGGTGCCCGGCACGGCGTGCCGTGGCACTGCCTTCCAGCTCGGTCTCAGCGCCCCGCGCCGGCCTGCTTCGCCTTCGTGGCGATCTCTTCGAGGACGGCCTTCGGGTCACCGCCCGGTTCCACGGCGCGGCCTATGTTGCGCTTGATCGTGTCGCTGACCGCCATCCAGGACGGGTCGTTCACCGGATAGAGCTGGGCACTGCGCAGCGCGTCCAGGAACTCTCTGTCGGTCGTGTCCATGCCGCCGCTGCCGGCCAGGGAACGCGAGGCGGAGACGGTGGACGGGAGCAGGTGGTAGCGGCCGGCGAAGTCCGACAGGTTCTCGTCCGCGTAGACGAACTCCAGGAATCTGCCGATCTCCTCGCGGTGACCGTTCTGCTTGAAGGCCATCATCCAGTCGGCCACACCGACCGCGGGCGGGGCAACCCCGGCTCTGAGGGTGTCCGAGACCGGCATCGCCACGGTGCCGACGCCGATCCCCTTGGCGCGGGCCTCGTGGTAGAGCGAGGGGTAGCCGTTGAGCATGCCGACCTCGCCGCGCAAGAAGGCGGCGAAGGCGTCGGCCCGGTTGAGCTGCGAGGGCGCGACGGGGCCGGTGAGACCCGGGGCGACCAACTGGTCCTTCACCCAGTTCCACGTCTTGATGTTCTGGGCGGAGGCGAGGCTGTAGTTTCCGCTGCTGTCGGCGTACCCGCCGCCGTTGCTCAGCTCCCAGATCATCGCCTCGGCGTGGGCCTCCTCCGGTCCCAGGGGCAGGGCGTACGGGTACTCCACGCCCTTGGCCTTGAGCGCCTTGGCGGCGGCCTTCAGCTCGCTCCAGGTCTTGGGTGCCTTGACGCCGGCCTTCTCGAAGAGCGCCTCGTTGTAGAAGAGCAGGCGGCTGCTCGCGACGAACGGCAGCCCGTAGAGGGTGCTCCCGACAGAGCCGGCCTCGGCGAGGGGCGGGAGGAAGTTCGCCTCGGCGCTGACGGGCAGCAGTTCGTCAGCGGAATAGAGCCGGTCCTGAGCGGCGAAGTCCGAGTAGGAACCCATGAGGGCGATGTCCGGCGCCTTCCCGGCCTTCACCATTTTGGTGACCTCGCGGTCGACGTCGGCCCACGGCAGGAGCTTCACCTCGATCTTGACACCGGGGTTGGCGGCGGTGAAATCACCGGTCACCTTGTCCCAGAAGGCCTTGGAACTGGTGGCCGGGGTGTCGCCGTACTCGGCGGCCACGAGGACCAGCGTCCCTGCGTCGTCTGCGCTGCCCGCGGAACTCCCGCATCCGGACAGCGGTACCTGCAGACCGAGCACGACCGCTGCTGCGGCCTGCCCAATGATCCTTCGTCGCACGGGCGTATTCCCCTGGCTTTCTTCTGCATTCCGATACTGCTCACTTCGATTCGGGCGAAGAGGTGCCTGTTACTGCCCGTTGGCCGGGATTCTCTCCACACGGCGGCTCGTTTGGCGTCACCGAACGAACATGTGTGGAAGATGACCCAAATCGTGGACTGTACGGCTGTGCTTTCCGACAGACATCCAGCGGATCGGACGCGCGTAGAACAACCGAAAGGATCGATTCCGGTAGCGGGGAGGGGTTTTGGCGTGGTGTGCGCGAATTGGGCGAGGGAGTGCTCTCTTGTTCAACTAAGTCACTGACTCCCAGGCCGAGTTCACCCGGCCGTCACTCGATACATGGCGCAGACCTACGCAAAGACGCCC
>NZ_JAGGOW010000237.1 GCF_018614135.1 Streptomyces sp. ISL-66 | reverse complement strand
CCTGGGAACGCACCGACCGCGTCGACGCCCTGCGCACCACCGCCGGCCTCTAGTGCGGTGACCGGAAAGGTTCACCGCACCAGTCCGTCGCCGTCCCCCTCAAGGAGAATTCCGTGCGCATCGCCGTCACCGGTTCGATCGCCGTCGACCACCTGATGGTCTACCCCGGGCGGTTCGCCGACCAACTGATCCCCGGCCAACTGGACCGGGTGTCCCTGTCGTTCCTCGCCGACGAGCTGGAGATCCGGCGCGGTGGCGTCGCCGCCAACATCGCCCTGGGCCTCGGCCGGCTCGGCGTACGGCCGCTGCTGGCGGGGGCCGTGGGCGCGGACTTCGCGGACTACCGCGAATGGCTGCACGTCCACGGCGTGGACACCGGTCTGGTCCTGGTCAGCTCCACCCTGCACACGGCGCGGTTCGTGTGCACCACGGACGCCGACCAGAACCAGATCGCCACGTTCTACGCCGGTGCGATGTCCGCCGCCCGTGACATCTCCCTGGCCCCCGCCACCGCGGACGGCCCGCTGGACCTCGTGGTCGTCGCGCCGAACGATCCCGCGGCCATGCTCCGGCACACCGAGGAGTGCCGGGCCCTCGGCATCCCCTTCGCCGCCGACCCCTCCCAGCAGCTCGCCCGCCTCACGGGCGAAGAGGCCCGGCAGCTCGTGGACGGGGCCCGGTTCCTGTTCACCAACGAGTACGAGGCCGCGCTGCTCCAGCAGCTCACCGGCTGGAGCGAGGAGGAGGTCCTCGGCCGCGTCGGCAGCTGGATCACCACCCTCGGCTCGCACGGCGCGAGGATCGCCCGCTCCGGGGGCGCCCCGCTGCTGGTCCCCGCCGTCCCCGCGACGGCCATCGCCGACCCCACCGGGGCCGGCGACGCCTTCCGCTCGGGGTTCCTGGCGGGCGTGGCCTGGGGCTGGAGCTTCGAGCGCGCCGCGCAGCTGGGCTGCGCGATCGCCACGGTGGTCCTGGAGTCGGTGGGCACCCAGGAGTACAAGCTCTCGGCGGCCGATCTGACGCTGCGCATCGAGTACGCCTACGGCGCGGTCGCGGCCCGGGACGTCGAGCAGCGGCTGCGCGGGATCGGGGAATGAGCGTCACTGGGGTGGCGGGGACGGTGCTCCAGGCGCCGCGGGACCCCGGCGGCGAACGGCCCCGTACCGCCGTCTCCCCCGGTGTGCGCGAGCTCCTCGCCCAGGGGCGCAAGAGCTTCTCCTTCGAGTTCTTCCCGCCGAAGACGGCGGCCGGCGAGCGGACGCTGTGGGCGGCCGTCCGCCGCATCGAGCCGCTCGCGCCCTCCTTCGTCTCGGTGACCTACGGGGCCGGCGGCTCCTCCCGCGACCGCACGGTGGAGGTGACCCAGCGGATCGCCGCCGAGACGACCCTGCGTCCCGTCGCCCACCTCACCGCCGTCGGCCACTCGGTCGCCGAGCTGCGCCACATCATCGGCCGGTACGCCGACGCCGGGATCCGGGACGTCCTCGCCCTGCGCGGGGACCCGCCCGGGGACCCGAAGGGGGCGTGGACCCCGCATCCCCAGGGACTGCGTCATGCCAGTGAACTCGTCGAGCTCATACGGCAGTTGGGTGACTTCACGGTCGGGGTGGCGGCCTTCCCGGAGCGCCACCCCCGGTCGCCGTCCTGGACCGATGACCTGCGGCACTTCGCCGCGAAGTGCGCGGCCGGAGCCGACTACGCCATCACCCAGATGTTCTTCCACGTGGAGGACTACCTGCGGCTGCGCGACCGGCTCGCCGCCATCGGCTGTCTGACCCCGATCATTCCCGAGATCATGCCGGCCACCGACTTCCGGCAGATCCGCCGCTTCGCCGAGCTCAGCGACGCCCGCTTCCCCGTCGGGCTCGCCGCCCGGCTGGAAGCGGCCGCGAACAGCCCGGCGGACGGTCACCGGATCGGCGTGGAGTACGCGACGGCCATGGCCGAACGGCTCCTCGCCGAGGGCGCTCCCGGCCTGCACTACATCACCCTCAACCAGTCCCCCGCGACGCTCCAGATCCACCGGAACCTCAACGTGTCACCGGTCACGGAGTAAACGGAGTCAACGGAGCAACGGAGCAAGGGGACGAACGCACGGCGGCCGGGCCACCCGGCAGCCGTGCGAAGGGGCGCCAGATCGCGGGGGAATGGATCTGGCGCCCCGGTCTCGGGGTGGGGTCAGGCGGCGGTTCCCTCGAGCTCCAGGAGGTACCGCTTGGCCTCGACCCCGCCGGCGTATCCGGCGAGGCCTCCGGCGGAGGCGACGATGCGGTGGCAGGGCAGGACGACGCACAGCGGGTTCGCGCCCAGCGCCGTACCGACCGCGCGGGCGGCCCGGGGTCGGGACAGTGCCCCGGCCAGCTCCGCGTAGGTCGCGGTACGGCCGTAGGGCACGAACTCGTCCAGTGCCAGGACGGTCTGCCGGCTGAAGGGCGTCGCCAGGGCCAGGTCGACGGGCAGCGTGAACGCGCGCCGCGTGCCCGCGATGTACTCGTCGATCTGGGCGCGGGCGTCCGCGAGCAGCGCGGACTGCTCCGGCGTGTGCTCCCCGTCCGGCGTCCGGACCAGTCCGGCGCGGGCGATCCGCAGGTCCACCACGTCGGGGTCCTGGAATCCGCAGTACACCAGCGCGTGGTCGGTGGCGGCGAGCCGGAGCTCGCCGATCGCCGTCGCGTGGGTGGTCCGCGCGACGCTGCGTGCGGTGGCGCCGGCGGTGGTGCCGGTGCTGGCGGTACTGGGCATGGGACTCCTCGGGCGCGATCGTGCTCAGGCCGGCAGCGGCCGGCAGCTCTTGCAGGCTCGGTAGCCCGCCCGCCGGGCGTCCCGCGCGGTGGCGAACGGCACCCGGTGGGTCGGGGTGATGCGGCGGGCGTGGGCGCAGGTGGGGTGGCAGTAGATGCGGGTGGTGTCGCTGCCGAGGAAGACCGAGCCGCTGCGCGACCACTGGTCGACCTCGGCCCTGTCGATGCCCTCCGCGTCGCGCAGGGCGTCCCCGGTGGCCGGAAGGTACCCGGCGTCGCAGGGCGAGCCGTTCTCGTAGGTGACCCGGTGGCAGGGCACGAGCACCGTGAACGGGTTGCGGGCGAGGGTGCCCGCGACGGCCGCGAGCTCGCCCGTCCCGGGCAGCCCGGCCTCCCGCAGGATCCAGGAGAGCGGGCGCAGCTGGCCGTACGGGATCGCCCGTACCGCCCGGAGCACGGCGGCGTCGGACGGGTCCACGGCGTCCAGGTCCAGGGGCAGGGTCCTGGCCCGGCCGGTGCGCAGGGCGCTCACCAGCCCGGGGAAGGGCTTGCGGGCGGCGATCGCGGACCGGCCGGTCCGGGCACGGTGCAGTTCCTCGAAGCGCTCGTCCGTCAGCCCGGCCCCGCCCAGCGCGGATCCGCTGACGGTCTGCGGCGTGAACGCCACGAAGAGCGGTCCCGCCGGTGTGTCCAGCCGGACGTACGTGTCGTAGCGCTCGCGCGGGATGCCCACGCGCTGCAGGATCCTCAGTGCGAAGTCCACGGGAACCGGTGGGGTGCCCAGCTCTTGTCCGGGGCCGTCCGCCAGTGGTGGCGCGGATGACCCCTCATGATCGTTTCCGCTCACGTAGCCACCTCCTTCAGTTCCTCCTCCGGCGCCAGCAGCCGGCGCAGGTCTCCCATCCCGCGCGATACCTGGGCCTTGGCCGTGCCCACGGGGCATCCCTGCACTTGGGCCACCTCCGCGTAGCTCATTCCGACCACGTGCCTCAGTACCACCGGTATCCGGTAGTACTCCGGCAGCTCCGACAGTGCCGCGACCAGGCGGCCGCGGTCGTCGGAGTTGACGGCGTGCTCGACCGGTCCCGGCCCGGTGTCCGCCCAGTTGTCCTGCGCATCGTCGATGCGCAGGGCCGACACCGGCCGCCGCATGCTGCTGCGTACATGATTGCGCCATACGTTTGCCGCGATCGTCATGAGCCAGGCGCGCGGGCGCAGCTCCCGGCGTCTGGCCGGCGAGTACGTCTGCAGCGCCGTGTAGGCGCGCAGGAACGTGTCCTGCCCCAGATCGTCCGCTTCCGCGGGTGATCCGGAAACGCGCAGCAGGAACGCGTGCACGCCCTTGGCGTGGACCCGGACCAGTTCCGTGAAACCGTCGTCCAGATCCGTCGCCAACAGCTCCGTTAACTGCTCGGCCACCTTGTCCATCATTAACGAAACACCGTCCCCGGAAAAAGGGTTGCTGGTTGCTGCGGAGAACCGGGGCGCGGCGGCGCCGCCCGCTGCCGGCTCATGTGGCGTGCAGCGCCCCTGCCGGCGCGCGGAGCACGGGATCGTCGGCGTCGATCGCCTCGTACAGGCGCCGCAGCCGCGGCACCGGTTCGATGCCGAAGGAGTCGCCCAGCCGGCACCGGAGCCGGTGGAACACGCCGAGCGCCTCGGGCCGCAGACCGGACCGGTGGAGGGCCAGCATGTACTGGGCGTGGATGTTCTCGTGCGTGGGGTGCTGGGCGGACAGGCCCGCCAGTTCGGTGAGCAGTTCGCGGTGCCGGCCGAGCTGGAGGTCCACCTCGACCCGCCATTCCCGTACGCCCTTGCGGGCTTCGTCCAGCTCCACGACGTGCGCGGAGCTGACGGGCCCGGCCGGTACGTCGGCCAGCGCGGGGCCGCGCCACTGGTCGAGGGCCTCTCCGAGCAGGCGCGAGGCCCGCGCCGGGTCGTCGGCGGCGGCCTCGCGGCCGCGCCGGGCGAGGTCCTCGAACCTGAGGCGGTCGCTGGCCTCCGGCGCCGCCACGCCGAGCTGGTAGCTCTGGTTGCGGGTGACCAGTGCGCAGCTGCGGTCCGTGGCGCCGCCGCGCAGGATCTGCCGGATGTAGAGCACGTAGGTCTGCAGCGTGGAGAGCGCGGTCTTGGGCGGGTGTGAGCCCCACAGTTCGGTGATGCACTCGCCGGCGCGGACCATCTGGTTGGCGTTGAGCATGAGGAGGCCGAGCAGTTGGCGCGGTTTGGGCGCGCTCGGGGTGCGGTCCTCCCCGTCGACGAAGAGGGAGAGCGGGCCGAGCACGCCGATGCGCACGCCCGACGGGGCGCCGACCGGCGGGGCGGGTTCGCCGGTGGGCGCGGGGCCGGCCGTGGAGGAGGCGGTGGACGTGCTCATACGAGGTCCTGCTCGTACTCGCTGATGTTCTTGACGATCAGCCCGCGCAGGACGACCCGCCAGATCTGCGCGAGCTGTTCGCCGGGGCCGGGGCCGGTGGCGTCGCTCATGTCGTTGGCCCCGCACGCCCGGACCTGTATCTCGGCGCCGGCCACCAGGTGGGCTGCCAGGGCCGCGAGGGCGTCGGGGTCGCTCCCGTGGCGCAGGCCGCATTCGTCCTGGGCCTGGTGGAAGAGGTCGCGCAGGACGGGCAGCCAGTCGGCGGACCAGGGGGCGGCGTAGGGCGGGCATTCGCGGGCCAGCCGGGCCGCGGCGCGTACTTCGACGTTGTCCTCCAGTAATCGGGCCAGTGCCAGGGTCAGTGCCACTCCGGTGGCCAGGGCGGGCCGCGGGCGGGAGACGACCCCCGCGACGGCTTCCCGGACGACGGCGCGGCCCTGCTGCCGCACGGCTTCGGCGAGTGCCTGTTTGGTGGGGAAGTGGAAGGTCAGCGCTCCCATGGAGATGCCGGCGAGCCGGTTGATCTGGGTGAGCGTCGTTCCCTCGTAGCCGGAGCGGTCGAACTGGGTCGACGCCGCGTGCACGAGGAGCGAGCGGGTACGCACGGCTCTCTGCTGTTGCGCCATGGTCGTTCTCCCATCGAGTCGGGGAGGCGGGGGGGGCAGCGCGGCCGGAGGGCCGCTGGAGCACCTTGCGACCTCCCTCGCGGAGGGCACAACGCCGACTTGCCAAAGCCGTCACGCGTAGGGCGGTCACTCCACTCTAGAACATAGAGAGCGTTCGCTATGCTACTTGTGCCGACCTAACGTCAGGGATGAGCAGCAGGGGGAGCGGGCATGACCGCGTACCGCGCGATGCACTTGCGGGATCCGTTGGACGACACCTCGATCACCACGTTCACCGCGTTCGCCCAGGAGGTGTTCGGACACCTCCCACGCCAGGATCAGCGCCGCTGGGCCGAGACCTACCTCAAGGGGCTCCTGGGGACACCGGGCAAGAAATCCGTGCGCCGCATGGCCTCCGCGGTGTCCGCCGCCCCGACCGCCTCGCAGTCGCTGCACCAGTTCATCAGCGCCAGCCCCTGGCCGTGGGATCCCGCCCGGCGGGCGCTGGCCCGCTGGTCCGAGCAGCGGGCGGCGGTGCGGGCCTGGACCCTGGCGCCGATGGTCGCCCCCAAGCGGGGGCTGCACTCCGTCGGCGTGCACCGGCGCTACGACGCCGCGGCCGGCCGGGTCATCAACTGCCAGGTGGGGATCGGCATGCACCTGTCGACCTGTTGCGGCGACGTCCCGGTGGACTGGCGGCTCCACCTGCCGGAGACCTGGTGCGCCGATCCCGAGCTGCGTCAGCGCGCCCGGATACCCGACTCCGGCGACCCGCGGCCGCTGTGGGAACTGGGCCTGGAGATGGTCGACGCGCTGGCCGCGCAGTCCGCCGCCGCGCCCCCGCCGGTGGTCGCGGACGGCCGGGAGCTCAATGACGCCGTGGCCCTGGCGAACGGACTGAGCACCCGCTGTTGCAAGTTCCTCGTATCCGTGCCCGGCAACCTGACCCTGCACGCCGGCCCGCATCCCGGTAGCCGGCCGCTGCGCCTGGACACCCCGGCCCGGCTGCACGCCCCCCGGTCCCCCCGGGCCCTGTGGACCCTGTCCGGGCCGGTCCACCTGCCAGGAGCGCACCACACCATGCGGCTGCTGGCCAAATGGCATCCCGCGCGCACCCGCCCCGCCCGGATCTGGATGACCAACCTCGTGCACGCGAGCCTGGACGAACTGCTCGCCCTCGTCGGCACGCAGGCCGGCACGAAGGCCGCCATGCAGTCGTTACGGGAGGACTTCGGCCTCCTGGACTTCGAGGGCCGGTCCTTCCCCGGTTGGCACCGTCACACCACGCTGGTCTCCGCCGCGTACGGCTGGCACCGGCTGTCGGGGTCCGCGGGCCACACCCACGGCCGGGATCACCGCCCGGCGGCAGCGCCTCCGGGCGGGCTACGCCAGGTCAGCTGCTGAGAGCGGGGGCCGGAAAACCGGGGAACCGGAAGGCCGGGGAACCGGAAGGCCGGGGAACCGGAAGGCCGGGGAACCGGGGGGCCGCGGCCCGGAACCGGAACCCGGAACCGCCAAACGGCGGGGCCGGTCCGGGAACCGGGACGTCACCCGACGGCGTCGGTCAGTTCGGTACTGAGCCGGAGCCGGGCCCGCGCCTGCGGGGTGGCCACACCGGGAAGCAGGTAGCGCCACATGACGAGGATGCGCTCGGGCAGGTCCTCCCTGCCACTGCTGAGCTCGGACACCAACTGCGTACCGCTGTACGCGCTGACCAGGAGCAGCGACAGGTCCGCCTCGTCGACCTCGGGCAGCAGGTCGCCGGCGGCGCGCGCCGCCACGAGCTGCTCGCGGAACTGCTCGGCCCAGCTCACGTACGGGGTCTCGTCCCGCATCCCGAAGGCCCTCTGCTCCACGGCGAGCCGCACCCCGGCGCGCAGCAGCGCGTTGACCCGCAACTGGTCGGCCAGGTACATCGTGATGTCGACCAGGCGCTGCAACCCGTCCACACCGCCGGGCAGTTCGAGGTCGTTGGCCTGCTCGTTCATCACGGCGCGCGCGAGCTCTTCCTTCGACGCGAAGTGGAAGTAGATCGCGCCCATGGTCAGCCCGGACTGCTTGGTGATCGCGGTGAGGCGGGACCCGTGGAACCCGTGCTCCTCGAACACCACAGCCGCGGCATGGACGATCGTCTCTCGCGTTCTCGCCGCGCGTTCCATCTTGGACATGGTCAGTAACCTATCTGCTCGCGTCTGCGGATTCTTGGGTAAGGCAAGTGTTTCCGGCCGCCCGACCGCAGGGTCCCGGCCATGCCGGGACGACCGGAGGGCGCACGCCGGACGCCGGAACCCCGTCCTCCGGCGGACCCGGACCTCACGGCGCCCGAGCCGGCGGGTCTTCTTCACCCGGGGCGAACATTCCGGGGATTACCCTTGGAAAACCCCTCGGCATTCGGGGAACACCCTGCCATGGAGCCCCCACCTGTACCGGTCCGAAATATGACGGTCCAAGCGCCTCCGCCCCCGTTTCCCTATGCCGTCGTTACACGCCACATTTTCCCCCTCGACAACAAAAAGAGCGTCCTCTATCTTGAAGCCGCCGACACACCCTAACCGGGAAGCGGCCATGGAGGACACGACCTCTTCGATGACGAAGGAGATCTTCCCTATGCGTGCCACGACGGACACGAGGAACCCGGATTCCGGCTTACCGCAGGCCGGCGAGGGCCCGTCCGGCCAGTCACTGTCCGACCGATCCCTGTCCGACCGGTCCCTGTTCGCATCCCACCCGGAACTCTCCGGGGCCCTCCTGCCCGAAGCCGGGCACCTCGACACCGGCACCACAGTGCCGCGCAGGTACGTCCACCGGGCCGCGCTGGCCGAGGTGTTCCTCACCGGGATAGCACCCGCCGGCGCCGGTTCGTACCTGGTCACCGCGCAGTGGCCGCGGGGCCACAGCCTCTACGGCTCGCGCGGCGGCCTGCTCGATCCGATGCTCGCCTGCGAGACCGTGCGCCAGACCGTCCCGCTCCTGTCCCACACCGTCTTCGACGTCCCGTTCGGCCACATGCAGAGCTGGGACCGCATCTCGTTCGGGCTCGACCCGGACGTGATGGCGGCGGGCGCGACGCCCCCCGAGATCGAGATGCGCGTCCGCTGTCACGACACGGTCCTGCGGGGCTCACGGCTGATCGCCACCTCCCTGGACATCATGATCTTCCGGGACGGCGACCTGCTCGGAGCGGCCGGGGCCCGCTACTCCTGCCACACCCCGGCGATCTACAAGCGCCTGCGCAGCGGGCGCGCGGACCGCGACCCACAGCTGCTGATGCAGGACGTGCCGCACCTCCCGCCGGTCGCGCCGCCGACCGTGGGCCGGGACCGCGCCGCGGACGTCGTCCTGTCCCCCACCGAGCGGTCCGACGCATGGCTGCTGCGGGTGGACCCGTCCCACCCCATCCTCTTCGACCACCCGGTCGACCACGCCCCCGGCATGCTGCTGCTGGAGGCCGCGCGCCAGGCCGCGCAAGCCGCCTCCCCCGCCGCGAACAACGTCGTCCTGGGCCTGGACTCCGACTTCATCCGCTACGTGGAGCTCGACGCGCCCTGCCGGATCGAGGCCCGGACGCTGCCGGCCGACGCCCGCGGCCGGGTCCGGGTCCAGGTCACCGGGATCCAGAACGGGGCCACCGCCTTCACCGCCTCCGTGACCACGCAGCCGCTGGCCGCGGCCTGAGCCGGGCGGCCGTGCCCGTACCCGTACCCGCGTCCAGACCAGCGCCCGTGTCCGTACTCGCACCCGGCGGTACGCCCGCACCCCGGCCCGCCGAACTCCATGTCGGAAAGCCGCCAGCGCGCGGGGCGCCGCCGGGAAATCATCACCTCATGGACCTTTCGTCACTTCCCGCACGCACGACCGCACCCGGCGGCCCCGATCCGCTCGGGCCACCGGTGACGAGAGGGACGGGCACCGGCCCGGCGACGTTCTTCACCACCGTCTCCAGCCCCCTGGGCGAACTGCTCCTGGTGGCCCGGGAGTCCCCCGGCGCACCCGACGGCGCGGCCCTGGCCTCGCTGTCGATGGCCGGCGGGCGCGGCGTACCGGGCCCGCGGCCCGGGTGGCGCCGGGATCCGGCGGCCTTCGCCGAGGCGCTCCGGCAGCTGCGCGAGTACTTCGCGGGCCGGCTCACCCGCTTCGAGCTGGAGTACGTCACGGAGGGCACCCCCTTCCAGCGCCTGGTGTGGGAGGCCCTGGACGCGATCCCGTACGGCACCACCACCACCTACGGCGAACTGGCCGGCCGGCTCGGGGTCCCCCGCGGCGAAGTGCGGGCGCTGGGCGGCGCCATCGGCGCCAACCCCCTGCTGCTCGTGCGGCCCTGCCACCGGGTCATCGGGGCGGACGGCGCCATGCGCGGCTACGCGGGCGGCGTCGAGCGCAAGGTCGCGCTGCTCACCCACGAGGGCGCCCTGCTGCCCCTGTTCACCTGACCGACGACGAGAGACACCTCATGACCACCACCCGGACAGAGTCCCAGGCAGCACCGGCCTGGGCACGCGAACGGGCCGGGGCGGCCGACTGGACCGCGCTCGCCTCCGAACTCGACGCCTACGGCTGCGCGCCGACGCCCCGGCTGCTCACCCCGGCCGAGTGCGGTGAGCTCATCGCCCTGTACGAGGACGCCGAGCGGTTCCGCACCACCGTGGACATGGCCCGCCACCGCTTCGGCTCGGGCGAGTACCGCTATTTCACCCACGACCTGCCCGAGCCCGTCGCCGCGCTGCGGGCCGCGCTCTACCCGCACCTGGTGGTCATCGCCCGCGACTGGGCCGAGCGGCTCGGCAGGCCCGCGCCGTGGCCCGACTCGCTCGACGAGTGGATCGCGATGTGCCACCGGGCCGGGCAGGACCGCTCGGCCCAGATCCTGCTGCGCTACGGGGAGGGCGACTGGAACGCCCTGCACCGGGACGTCTTCGGCGACATGCTCTTCCCGATGCAGGTCGTCATCGGCCTCAACGAGTACGGCACCGACTACACGGGCGGGGAGTTCCTCCTCGTGGAACAGCGGCCGCGCGCGCAGTCGCGGGGCACCACGACCCCGCTGCCCCAGGGCCACGGGCTGGTGTTCACCACCCGCGACCGCCCGGTGCGCAGCAAGCGGGGCTGGTCGGCGGGGGCCGCGCGGCACGGAGTCAGCACGGTCCGCAGCGGCCGTCGCCACGCGCTGGGCCTGGTGTTCCACGATGCGGCGTGAGCCCGCGCCCGCCGCCGCGCGGGCGCGGAACGCGTCACCGCTGCTCGGGGAGGCCGCCGCGGCCTCGGCGGCCGGCCAGGCGGAGTTCCCCGTACCCGCCGCGCACACCGGAGCGGAACTCACTGCGCTCATCGGCCTCCTGGCGGCCCTGGAGCCGGATCCGGGCGCGGCCGGGGCGGACGGACCGGACGCGGCGGAGCCGGTGACGGTGGTCGTGGGGCACGGGCGCGACGAGGCCTCGCGCGCCGCCGCGGCCGCGTTCACCGAGGCCTGGCGGGCCCGGGGCGGGCAGGTCCTCGCGACGGTGGACTGGCCCGAGAGCGCCGCGTCCTGGCTGCGCCCGGCCCGTCGGATGACGGAGCAGAGCCCGCGGGCGTGGGTGGTGACCGGGGCGCTGACGGGCTGGGCCCAGATGAGCAGGCGGCTTCGGCACAGCACGGACTGGGATCCGGCCCGGACGTTCGCGTTCGCCGCCCTGCGCGATCCGCGCCTGCGGGAGCTGGCCGGGCCCGACGCCGTACGCGGACTGCGGGGGGCCACCGCGGACGGCGGGACCTGGGAGTTCGGCGAAGAGGACGACGAGGGCTTCTTCCGGTACGGCGCCGGTTTGCGGGAGATCCCGCGCGGCGGCGGATAATCCGGCCGGTATCGCGTGAGCGTGCCCCGTATTCACCCGAGAGGGGCGGGGATTTTCCACCGCGCCCGCAATGGAGCGCGCGGGTTGCGCAGGACGGTACGGAGGGGTGGCATTTCAGACGGCGGCGTTCCGGATTCCTTAATTCCGCGGGAAATCGATAACGCGGATCTTTCCGGCCGCCGGATCTGCGCCCCGCCCGCCTCCGTCCCGGGCCCGGTCCGCGGCGCGGCCGCTGGCACGCCGTGGGCCTGCTGCGGGCCCCCGGCGGGCCCGCAGCAGGCCCAGTGGCGGCCGCCCAATCTGACGTGATCCGGTCAATTTCCTCGGTCGTCGGCGACGGAACTCCTGATGCCCCCGCGCCCGCGGCGCCTACTTCGGGTCGCGGTTGAACTTCGACGTGGACCAGAAGTAGCCGAGCACCGTCAGGCCCAGGCACCAGCCGGCGGCGAGCCATCCGTTCGCGCCGATCTCGGTGCCGAGGAGGAGCCCGCGCAGGGTCTCGATGGCGGGGGTGAAGGGCTGGTACTCGGCGATGGGCTGGAACCAGCCCGGCATCGCGTCGACGGGGACGAAGGCGCTGGACAGGAGCGGCAGCAGGATCATCGGCATGGCGTTGTTGCTGGCGGCCTCGGCGTTCGGGCTGACCAGGCCCATGCCGACCGCGATCCAGGTGAGCGCCAGGGCGAACAGCACGAGCAGTCCGAACGCGGCGAGCCACTCCAGGGCGGTGGCGTCCGTGGACCGGAAGCCGATGGCCACGCCGACGGCGCCGACGAGGACCACGCTGGCGATCGACTGCAGGACGCTGCCGATGACGTGCCCGACGAGCACCGAACCGCGGTGGATGGCCATGGTGCGGAAGCGGGCGATGATGCCCTCGGACATGTCCGTGGAGACGGACACCGCGTTGCCGATCGTGGTGCTGCCGATGGTCATCAGCAGCAGGCCGGGGACGAGGTAGGCGATGTACGCGGAGCGGTCGCCGCCGCCGATGCCCGCGCTCATCGTGTCACCGAAGATGTAGACGAAGAGCAGCAGCAGCATGATCGGCGTGAGCAGCAGGTTCAGGGTCAGCGACGGGTAGCGGCGCGCGTGCAGGAGGTTGCGCCGCAGCATCGTCGAGGAGTCGCGCACGGCGAGGGAGAGGGAGCTCATCGGAGGTTCTCCTTGGGCTGGTGGGGGATGCCGGCGCCGCCGGTCAGGGCGAAGAACACGTCGTCGAGGTCGGGGGTGTGCACGGTCAGCTCGTCCGCCTCGATGCCGGCCGAGTCCAGCCAGTCGAGGATCGAGCGCAGTTCGCGCTGGCTGCCGCCGCTGGGCAGCTGGAGCGCGAGGGCCTCGTCGTCGCGGGTGGCTTCGCTCAGCGCGACGGCGGCGGACCGGTAGGCGGCCGGGTCGGCGAAGCGGAGGCGGACGTGTCCGCCGGGGACGAGCCGCTTGAGTTCCTCGGCGGTGCCCTCGGCGGCGATCTTGCCGTCGTTGAGCACCGCGATGCGGTCGGCGAGCTCGTCGGCCTCGTCCAGGTACTGCGTCGTGAGGAGGACGGTGACACCACCCGCGACGAGCTCGCGGATGATCTGCCACATGGTGTGCCGGGAGCGCGGGTCGAGGCCCGTGGTGGGTTCGTCGAGGAAGATGATCCGCGGGTCGCCGACCAGGGTCATGGCGATGTCCAGGCGGCGTTTCATGCCGCCCGAGTAGGTGGAGGCCGGCTTCTTCGCGGCCTCGGTGAGGTCGAAGCGCTCCAGCAGCTCGGCGGCCACCCGGCGGCCCTCGCTCTTGGACAGGCGGTGCAGGTCCGCCATCAGGAGCATGTTCTCCTCACCGGTGATCAGAGCGTCGACGGCGGAGAACTGCCCGGTGACACCGATCGCGGTACGCACCCGCTGGGGATCGGCGGCCAGGTCATGGCCCCCGACACGGATCTTTCCGGAGCCGGCGCCGGGAGAGACGAGCGTGGAGAGGATCTTCACGGCGGTGGTCTTGCCTGCGCCGTTCGGGCCGAGCAGCGCGAAGACGGTGCCTGCCGGGATGTGCAGGTCGATCCCGTCGAGGACGACCTTGTCACCGTAGGACTTGCGCAGCCCGACGGCACAGACGGCGGCGGGAGCCTCGCGGCCATCGCCGGTTTTAGACGTGGACATGACAGATGAAGGCATGGGGCCCTCCCGGGCGAGGATGGACGGAGCGGGCGGACGGTGGATTCGCGGGCGCGGGAGCCTCAGGCGCGGGCGGCGGACTCAGCTGCGGGCGGGGGAGCCTCAGGCGCGGCGGCGGACTCAGCCGCGGGCGGGGGAGCCTCAGGCGCGGGCGCGGCGAACGTCGATGTTGCCGTAGCGCGTACGGGCGCGGACCTTGACGGTGTCCTCGGTCTCCCCCGGGGCCTCGGAGGCGGTGAGCGCGTTGCGCACCTGACCGGAGGCGGAGCTGACGTCGAGCCAGGCGGCGGTGCCCTCGCGGATGCCGACCTCGATGGCGCCGTAGGAGGTCTCCAGCTGAAGGGTGCCGCGGGCGACGTCGGCCACGCGCAGCGTGCCGTGGGCGGTGGTGGCCGTGACGGAGCCCTCGGCGCGCGCGATGTCGATGTCGCCGTTCGCGCCGCTCACCCGCAGGTCGCCGGTCGCGGCGCCGACGGTCGTGGAGCCGTGCGAGTTCTTCAGGACGGCCGAGCCGCCGACCGTGCCGACGCGCAGGCTGCCGGAGCTGGTGGTGATCTCGGCCGCGCCCTCGACGTGGTCGACGGTGATCGAGCCGTGAGAGGCGGTCAGCTGGAGCGGCCCGGTCGTGTCGAGGCGGACGTCACCGGACGAGGTCTTCACGCGGACCTCGCCGAGCCGGCCTTCGCCGAGCACCTGGACCCAGGCACCGGTCACATCCACGCGCGAACCCGTGGGCAGTTCGACCGTCACGTCCACGGTGCCGGGGCGCCCGAAGGGATTGCGCTGCTTGGGCGTCCTGACGGTCAGGGCCCCGCTCGCGTAGGTGACCTCGGTCTGGTCGGCCGACCGCACGTCCTGGTCCCGCTTCGGGTCGCGGGGCAGCACCTCGACGACCGTGTCGAGACGGTCGGCCGCGGTGAACTGGAGGGAACCGGCGTCCACATGGGCCGTGGCCGAGATCGGTTCGGGGGTGTCGAAAGAAGGCATGGCTGTCCCGTCCTCTTGGGTCCTCTTGGATGTTCGCGGCGTCCCCGCTGGTGGGACGTGGTGTGGGTGAAGCCGTTGATCTCGGGGCGAAGGGCCGGTCAGTGCACCCAGCCCGTGAAGCTCTGCCCGACGGCCCTGGCCTTCCCGGGGGTACGGGGGGCGGCGGCGCCGCCGGTATCGACCGCGGCCGACACGACGCGCACGAGCCACGCGTTGACCGACAGGCCCTCGGCGCCCGCCGCCTCTTCGGCGCGGGTCTTGAGGTGGGCGGGCAGGCGCAGATTGACGCGGGCGGTGCCGCTCTCGTCCGCATCGGCGGGGAACGGGGCCGGCGCGGGGGCGGGTGCGGGTGCGTCGAGCGGTTCGGTCCGGTCCTCGTGCTGCGGCAGCGCCACCACGAACTCGGGGTCGAGCCCGCGCAGCCGTACGTCGACCGAGCCGGGGGCGAGGTCACGGGTGATCTCGCCCATGGCGGCGGACAGCACGTTGAGCAGGGTCAGGCGGGTGGCCGACTCCAGCGGTGCGGTCAGCCGCTCGGCGAGCGCGCGGGCTTCGTCGCCCCCGGCTTCGGCGGCGACCGCGAGCTCGCGGCGGAGGTTGGCGACGTAGGGCGTGAGGTCCATGGAGGAAGCATGACACGAGAATGGCGCCATGTCGAGCCAAAGTGGCGCCACCACAGAGGCGGGCGCGCCAAGAACCATAAATACGCAGATCAGAGCGGTATCAGAGAGGCGCCACGCCATCCCACATGACATCAGAGGTGGGCTTAACACGCCCCTCCGGGGACCTCCCCCGGGCGCATGGCGCGGATGGTGCCATCATGCGCCACCCTGACGCCACGCCTCGGCGGCCGGGGAGCCGGCCAGCGGTCGCGGGCCGGACACGCTCACCGCCGCGGGCCCGCCAGCAGGGCTCGGGAAGCAGCCGCGGCCTGGGGTCCGGCGTGGATCCCCGACTGACCACCGGCTTGGGGCCCGGCTTGGGGCCCGGCTTGAGGCCCGGCTTGGGGCCCGGCTTGGGGCCCGGCTTGGGGCCCGGCTTGGGGCCCGGCTTGGGGCCCGGCCTCCGCACCGGGCTCAGTCCCAGCCCGAGTCCCGGCCCTGCCGGTGGCTCGCTGCCCGGGCGGGGCCGCCCCGGCCGTCGCCGCCGCGCCGGGCCCGGCCACCGCCTCGGCCCGGTCGCGGAACGCGCAGTGCGGGGTCGATCCTTCGGCGCGGTAGAGCTCCGCTCCGTGCGCACCGGCCACGATCCCCGGCAGCGTCAGCCGCCACAGGTGGGTCAGATGCCCGCGCAGCGGGCCGCAGGAGCGGTCCGCACCACGCTCCTCGGTACGCAGCCATACGTCCATTCCGATCAGGGAGAACACGAACTGGGAGGCGGTCTCAAGGGGTTCGGCGGTGCCGTGCAGCGCGGCGGCAAGCTCCGCGCGGACGGCCTCGGTCCAGGAAGCCGTGCCGTCGGGGTAGTGGGGGAACTCCCGGGTGAGGCGGGCGCCCGCGCGCGCGACGGGGTCGTGGCCGAGGCGCCCGGCCACGGCGTGCGTCATGTCCACGGCGGTCTGCACGGGCCGCAGGCCGGCCCGGGGTACGGCGTCCAGCGCTTCGGCGGTCGTCCGCCGGGCCTCGCTCCGCACGGCTCTGACCAGGTCGTCCTTGGCCGGGAAGTGGTACATCAGGGCGCCCTTGGTGACTCCCGCGGCAGCGCAGATGACGGCGAGCGAGGCCCCTTCGTAGCCGTACAAGTCGATGGCCTGGGCGGCGCCCTTGATCAGAGCCCGGCGCGTCCGCTCGGCTCTCTCCTGCTGCGCCATGGGCGCTCCTCGCGCATAGGGGGTGGTGACGACGTACGGGTGGTGCGGTGGCGGCCGGGCCTGCCGGGCCGCACCACCCGTACGTTCAGGCCGCGTTGCCGGCGGGTACGGCGGCCAGGCGGTCCTCGAAGCTCTTGCGGAGCTGGGCGCGGCGGAGCTTGCCGATGCCGGTCTTGGGGATCTCGGACCGGTCCACGGGCAGCAGGTGGGCCACCTCGACGCCGAGGCGCTCGCGGACCCGGCCGCGGATCTGCTCGGCCTCGGCCTCGCCGAGGGTGCCGGTGCGCGGGCTGAAGAAGACCGCGAGCTCCTCGGGGCCGCCGGGCTCGGCGGTGACGAGGGAGGCGACGGTGTACGAGGGCTCGATGAAGTCGAGTTCCTCGACGGCGGCCTCGATCTCGTGGCCGTGGTAGGCGACGTCGCCGACCTGGATGACGTCGTCGGTGCGGCCGGTGACGGTGAGGATGCCGTTCTCCACGTACGCCAGGTCGCCGGTCTTGAACCAGCCGTCTTCGGTGAAGGACTGCCGGTTCTGCACGGGGTTGTCGTAGTACCCGGTGGTGATGGTCGAGCCGATGACCTGGAGGCGGCCGGTGGTGCCCCAGGGCACCAGCTCGCCGTGCTCGTCGACCACGCGGATGCGGGTGCCGGGCTGCGGGCGCCCGACGGGTACGTAGCGGTCGTCGCCCGCGGCGGCCTCGGTGAACTGGCAGTCGGCGACGCCGGCGGTGGTCTCGGACATGCCCCAGCCGGGGAACATGGCCGTGGGGGGCAGCCCGTAGGGGGCCAGCAGGTCCAGGAAGCGGCGTACGACGCCGGAGCGAACGGCCTCGCCCCCGTTCATGATGTAGCGCAGCGGGCTGAGGTCCCAGTCGCGGCCCTCGAAGCGGTCCGCCCGGTCGTTGACGAGCACGAAGGCGAAGTTGGGCGCCCAGGTGGTGTCGGCCCGGTGGACGGAGACGGCGTCGAGCCAGCGCAGCGGGTCCTCGAGCACCCACTGGATCTTGGCGTGGACCTGGGCGCAGCCGAGGAAGACGTCCCGCGCGTGGAACATGATCAGGCCGCCGATGTGGTCCAGCGGCATCCAGTTGAAGGTGCGGGTGTCCGCGTCGAGCTTGTTCACGCGGGCGGTGGCCGCGCTGCGCGTGAGCACGTTGCGGTGGGTGAGGGTGACGGCCTTGGGCACGCCGGTGCTGCCGGAGGTGAGCAGCAGGACGACCGGGTCGGTGGGGGCCGGCTCGTGCCAGTCGAGGTCCGGCTCGCGCCCGGCGCGCAGGGCCGCCACGTCGCCCAGGTACGCGGCGTCCCAGTCGGGGTGGGCGATGACGGCGGCGGTGATCTCCTGGCCGGTGCCGGTCAGGACGCGGGGGCGGCCGTAGCCGTTCCAGACGCGCTCCAGCAGGCCGGGGCCGTTGACCGGGTCGGCGCTCACGGGCAGCGGCAGGTAGCCGCCGAGTACGCAGGCCCAGAAGGCGGCGACGAGGTCGGTGTCGTCGGCCGCCTGGAGGAGGATCTTCTCGCCGGGGGTGGCGCCGCGGTCGCGCAGCCCGGCCAGGATCGTCGAGGCGTCGCCGAGCAGGCCTGCGTAGCTCTGGTGGGCCTCGGTGCCGTCGGGGCGGATGTAGGTCACCCCGCGGCCGCCGCCCTGCTCGCCGGCGGCGCGGACGAGCGCGGCACCGAGGTGCGCGACGCCGGTTTCGGGGGCGGGCCCGCCGTCGAGCAGCGATATGCCGGTGCCGGTCATGCCTGGTTCTCCTCTTGCTGAGCGGTGTCGGTCACGGTGTCGGTGCCGGTCGCGGCCGCCGTCGCGGTGGCCACGATGACGAGGGGGCCGCGGCCGTGGAAGGGCGCGGGCTCCTTGCGGAACCCGCCGTACTCGGCCGTGATGGTCAGTCCCGCGGCGGCGAGCAGTTCGCGTACCTCGGGCCCCGTCAGGACGGCCTGGTCGAAGAAGTTGTCGTACATGGAGACCGTGCCGTCCGCGGCGCGGACCAGCAGGGTCTCCTCGTTGCGCCAGTTCGCCGCGTGCGCGTTGACGGCCTGGCGGGCGAGGCGGGTGATGAGGACTCCGTCGGGGCCGCGGTGGTGGGCGACGGTGTGGGGCTGGAAGGAGTCGACGAAGTTCAGCATGTGGCCGAACTCCAGGACGACGTGTCCGCCGGGGGCGAGCAGTTCGCGCAGCGAGCGCAGGACGGCCGGGAGCTGGGCGCGCTCCAGGTAGTTGAGCGTCATGAAGAGGCTGTAGACGAGGTCGTAGCGCTCGTCGGTGCGGTAGTCCTCGGCGCGGGTCTCCACGTAGGAGATGCCCTCGTCCCCGGCGGCGCGGGCGTACTCCAGGAACGCGGCGCTCTGGTCGACGCCGGTGCCGCGGTGGCCGCGCTCGCGCAGGGCGCGCAGGTTGGAGCCGGTGCCGCAGCCCAGGTCGAGTACGGTGCCCGCGTCGGGGAGCAGGGACGCGAGGAACTCCGTCTCGGCGTCGAGGTTGCGGAAGTCCTTCCGCATGATCTCGTAGTACTCACCGGGGAATTCGAAGCTCGTGCCGGTCAAATCCGTCATCCTCCTCGGATGTCTGTGCTCGTCGGTCAGGTGCTGACGGGCTCGCGCATGGTGCGGTAGCCGCGGGGGGTGAGGCCGTACCGGTCGCGGAAGAGCCGGCTGAAGTGGGAGGCCTGGTAGAGGCCGGAGCGCTCGCCGATCACGCCGACGGGCAGGTGTTCGAGCCGCGGGTCGCGCAGCTCGGACCGGCAGCGGGCGAGCCGCTCGTCGCGGATCCACCGGGCGGGGCTGGTCCCGTGGTCCTGGAAGATCCGCTGGAGGTAGCGCAGCGAGATGTTGTGGTGCTCGGCGACCGCCTGCGGGGTGAGGCCGGGGTCGGAGAGCCGTTCGCGGATGTACGACTGGATGTTCAGCATCAGGCCGTGGCGGGCCACCTCGTCCTCGGCGGCCACGTGGCGCAGCCGGTCCGCGAGCACGGCGGCGGTCAGGCCCGCCACGGTGGCTCCGACCCGGTCCACGGCGGAATGGATCTCGGTGCCGTGGTCGTGGAGTCCGGCGAGCAGCTGGGAGAGCAGGGCGCCGGCGCCCAGGCGTCCGCACCAGCCGGTGGCGGTGAGCTTCTGCGTGTCTCCGGCCGCCATGCCGAGGTGGCGGTGCGGCAGCAGGACCTCCACCAGGTGGAAGGAGCGGGGGAAGACCAGGCGGTAGGGGCGGCTGCTGTCGCAGCAGATGATCTGGGGTCCGCTCGCCTGGCCCCGGCGGCCGTCCTGGTGGACGTGGATCTCGCCCGCCAGGGCCCGGAAGACCCGCAGGGACTCGGCGGGGCCGGGCCGGATGTGGCGGCCGGGGCGGATGGCCTCGTGGGCTTCCCCGGTGACGAGGGTGATGGTGACGTCGCCGAAGGCGCGGCGGACGGCGGTTCCGTGGACGGACTCGTCGTGTCCGCGGATGACCCGCGCCGTGCCGGGGGCGCCCTGGGGGGCGGCGGCCGGAGGCCTGCGGTCCGGCACGGATCCTCTCGGCCCGCCGAGGGTCAGCATGTCCATCGTTCTCCTCGCTCCGGGAAGCGTCGTGCCATCGTGACAGGCGAGCACCATAAAAACATACCTTCGTGCACGTACTCACATGACATCAGATGTTCCAATAGCCCCGACCCCACTCCCCTGCCATCTCTGGGTTCCCTGCGTAAACGGCGAGAATCAGGCGAGGACTGGGCGCGATTACGCAAGCGCGTGCACCAGTCAGCCGGTACAGTTACGGCCCAGGACTGGCCGACAACGCGGATTCACGTGCGGTCACGGATGTAATTCGAAGAGGGGTATCACGTGACGATCAAGGTCGGCATCAACGGATTCGGCCGCATAGGCCGCAGCTTCTTCCGCGCCGCCCTTCAGCGGGGCACCGGCCTGGAGGTGGTCGCCGTCAACGACCTCACCGACGCCGCGACGCTGGCCCATCTGCTCAAGTACGACAGCACCCTGGGCCGCCTCGGCCACGACGTCCGGGCGGTCGAGGGCAACCTCGTCATCGACGGGCGCACCATCCGCGTGACCGCCGAGCGCGACCCCGCCAAACTTCCGTGGGGCGAGCTGGAGGTGGACGTGGTCATCGAGTCCACCGGCGTCTTCACCGACGCGAACAAGGCCCGTGCCCACCTGGAGGCCGGCGCCCGCAAGGTGATCATCAGCGCGCCCTCGAAGAACGAGGACCTGACGATCGCCTTCGGCATCAACGACGACCTCTACGACCCGGCCGTGCACGACATCGTCTCCAACGCCTCGTGCACGACCAATTGCCTCGCCCCGCTGGCGAAGGTCCTCGACGACGCGCTCGGCATCGAGCACGGCCTGATGACCACGGTCCACGCCTACACCGCGGACCAGAACCTGCAGGACGGTCCGCACAGCGACCTGCGCCGCGCCCGCTCGGCGGCGACCAACACCGTGCCGACCACCACCGGCGCCGCCAAGGCGATCGGCCTGGTCCTGCCGCAGCTCAAGGGCAAGCTCGACGGGTACGCCCTGCGCGTGCCGATCCCGACGGGCTCCGCCACCGACCTCACCGTCCGCGTCGGTCGCGAGACCACCGTCGAGGAGGTCAACGAGATCTTCGCGAAGGCCGCCGAGGGCGCCCTCTCGGGCATCCTCAGCTACACCGACGAGCCGATCGTCTCCAGCGACATCGTCACCGACCCGGCCTCGTGCATCTTCGACTCAGGCCTGACCAAGGTCATCGGCGGCGGCCGCCAGGTCAAGATCGTCGGCTGGTACGACAACGAGTGGGGCTTCTCCAACCGCGTCGTGGACACCGCCCTGCTGATCGGTGCCCGTGCCTGAACCGGCGGTGCCCGTGCCCGACCCGGCGCGCGCCCGTTCCTGACCGGAGGTTCCCGTGATCAAGACCCCCCATCACGAGGGTGAACAGGCCGTCCAGAAGCAGGCCGGCGAAGGCGGTCCCGGCTGGGGATCGCCGATGTTCGACGACGTGATCCAGCCCGGCTTCGACCAGTACCTGATGCGCCAGCGGATGCTCTTCCTGGGCGGCGCCGACGCCACCGGCTCCATGTGGTCCTCCCTGGTCACGGGCGAAGCCGGCTTCGCCCTGCCCACGGGCCGGCACACGATCACCCTGTCGTCCCTGCCCGTGCCCGGCGACCCGCTCACCGACGCGTTCGCGGAGACGGCCGACATCGGACTGCTCGCCCTCGAACCGCACACGACGAGCCGGATCAGGATCAACGGCGTGGCGCGGCGCGACGGGGAGTTGCTGCACATCCGCACCGAGCAGGTACTGGGCAACTGTCCCAAGTACCTGCAGGTGCGGATCCCGGTCGCGGACGGGCCCGCCGACGTGCCCCGCGAGACCCGGGACGGCGACGCACTCACGCCGGAGCAGGAGAAGTGGATCCGCGGCGCGGACACCTTCTTCATCGCCAGCCAGGCGGACGGCTACGGCGCGGACTCCTCGCACCGGGGCGGAGATCCCGGCTTCGTCACGGTGGCGGGACCGCGCAGGCTCGTATGGCCGGACTACTTCGGCAACTCCTTCTACATGACCCTGGGGAACCTGCAGCTCAACGAGAACTGCGGGCTGCTCTTCCTCGACTGGGAGTCCGGCCACACCCTCCAGCTGACGGGGAAGGCCCGGATCAACTGGTCCGAGGGAGACCGGGCGGCCGTGCCCGGAGCCCTGCGGATGTGCGAGTTCGACATCGAGCGGGTGGTCCAGATCGACGGCGCGACCCGGCTGCGCTGGGCGTTCGGCGGCCCCTCGCCGTACAACCCGCCGACGGCGGGGCGGGGCTGAGCCCCGCTCCCCGTCCCCGCACGCGGGTCCGTCCCCCTCCACCGTCCGGTCGTGCCGACTCCCCCGCCGGCCCGGCCGGACGGTGCTTTGCGCGGCGGGGGCCACCGCCTCGCTGCCCTCCACCCTCCGCCTAAGGAACCAGGAACCCGACCCGTGTCCGAGCCGACCTCCCCCCTCGCCCCCCTCCCCCTCCTGCGCGCCGACGTCTCCACCCTCCCCCGCTACGTGCCGGGGCGCGCCGCCCCGAACGAGTTCGTCGACAAGCTCTCCTCGAACGAGATCCCGTACCCGCCGCTCCCCTCGGTGGTCGGCGCGGTCGAGACCTGGCTGGGCCGGCTCAACCGCTACCCCGACCCCGCCGCGGCCGAGCTCACCGCCGAACTCTCGGAGCGCCTCGGCGTGCCCGCCGACCACCTGGTCCTGGGCACCGGCTCGGTCGGCATCACCCAGCACCTGGTCGCCGCGGCCGCCGGGCCGGGCGACGAAGTCGTCTTCGCGTGGCGCTCGTTCGAGGCGTACCCGCTGCTGGCCTGGGCCGCCGGAGCCACCTCCGTACAGGTGCCGCTGCGCGACGAGGCTCACGACCTGGACGCGCTGGCCGACGCGGTCACCGACCGCACCCGCGTCATCTTCGTCTGCAACCCGAACAACCCGACCGGCACCGCCGTGCGCCGCGCCGAGCTGGAGCGGTTCCTGGACCGGGTGCCGCGCGAGGTGCTGGTCGTCATCGACGAGGCGTACCGGGAGTTCGTCCAGGAGGAGGAGATCCCCGACGGCATCGAGCTGTACAGGGACCGCCCCAACGTGGCTGTGCTGCGCACCTTCTCCAAGGCCTACGGCCTGGCCGCGCTCCGCGTCGGCTACGCGGTGGCCCACCCCCGCGTGACGGCCGCGCTGCGCGCGTGCTCCGTACCGCTCGGCGTGAGCGGCCCCGCCCAGGCCGCCGCCCTGGCCTCGCTGCGGGCCACGGAGGAACTGCGCGAACGGGTGGCCGACCTGATCGCGGAGCGCGACCGCGTCAGCGCCGGCCTCCGCGCCGAGGGCTACGAGGTCCCCGAGAGCCACGCCAACTTCGTCTGGCTCCGGCTGGGCTCCCGCACGTCCTACTTCGCCGACGCCTGCGAAGCGGCCGGCCTGATGGTCCGCCCCTTCGGCGACGAGGGCGTCCGCATCACGATAGGCACCCCGGACGCCAACGACCGCCTCCTGAAAACGGCGGCCCACTGGGACCACTGACCGGGTGCGAGCGGATGGATCGGGGAGAACAAGACAAGGCCGCGGAACGGTACGCGCACCGCGGCCTCGTCATGGCTCAAGCAAGGGTGGGAGCTACGCCGGTCCCTCTCACACGGTCCCGCTCACGCTACTTCCGGATGTGGACCGTGATCTGGATGCCGCCGACGATGGCGGCGCCGATGCCCGCGATGGCCAGGGCCAGCGCGAGAGTGAGGTGCCCCGAGCTTCCCG
>NZ_JAGGOW010000236.1 GCF_018614135.1 Streptomyces sp. ISL-66 | reverse complement strand
GTCCCGGCGGTGTGGGCAAGCTGCGCGCCGAGGCCGCGCGGGCGGCGGTCCGCGCGGCCGCCCCGGGGCGCGGGCCGCGGACCGCGGAGACCGAGGGAGCGGAGCCGGGGCTGGCCCTGGTGGTGGTCGCGCCCCGGGACGGGCTGCAGTCCTGGGCCCCGGATCCGCAGACCTCGGCGGACTGGGTCGCCACCGGCACCCCGCACCTGTACGCCGGCGTGCTGGAAGGGACCGGGCTGGTGGGTCCGCTGGTGCTGCCGGGAGCCACGGCGTGCGCGGGGTGCATGGAGCGCGACCGCGTGGACCGGGATCCCGCGTGGCCCCGCATGCTGGTCCAGTGGCGCGCGGTCCACCGCCGGCGGAGTACCGGAGCCTGCGATCTGGGCCTGTCCACGGCGGTGGCCGGCCTGGCCGCCGCCCACGCCCTGTCCTTCCTCGACGGCGGACTCCCCGCCTCCACCGCCACCCGCTGGGAGGCCGCTCTTCCCGCTCTCCACTGGCACCCCACCGCGGTCCTGCCGCATCCCGACTGCCCGTGTGGTGCGGGCGGAGACCGTGAGCCCGTGGGAGTGCGGTCGGTGGCGGCATCGGGCTCGGGGACTCGGAGCGGGCCATGACAGGATTGCCATGGCCGAGGCGCCGTCCGAGAGCTCATCGGGGGCTCCCCCGAACCGCCGCTTGCGGCTCAGCTGTCTGGGAATTGGAGGGGCGCATGTCTGATCTTCCCCTGAAGGCGGTCACCCGTACCGTCAAGCTGGCCGCGCTGCCACTCGGCATGGCGGGCCGGGCCACTTGGGGCCTCGGCAAGCGGATCGGCGGCAAGTCGGCGGAGATCGTCGCGCGCGAGCTCCAGCAGCGCACCGCCGAGCAGCTGTTCCGCGTCCTGGGAGAGCTGAAGGGCGGTGCCATGAAGTTCGGGCAGGCGCTCTCGGTCTTCGAGTCGGCCCTGCCCGAGGAGGTCGCCGGGCCCTACCGGGCGGCGCTGACGAAGCTTCAGGAAGCCGCGCCGCCGCTGCCCACGGCGACCGTGCACCAGGTGCTCGGGGACCGGCTCGGACCGGACTGGCGGGATCTGTTCGAGGAGTTCGAGGACAAGCCGGCCGCGGCGGCCTCGATCGGGCAGGTGCACCGGGCGGTGTGGCACGACGGCCGCCAGGTGGCGGTCAAGGTCCAGTACCCCGGGGCCGGCGAGGCGTTGCTGTCGGACCTCAAGCAGCTGAGCCGGTTCGCGGGGCTGCTGGGCCCGCTGATCCCGGGCATGGAGATCAAGCCGCTGATCAAGGAGTTGCGCGACCGGGTCGCGGAAGAGCTCGACTACGAACTGGAGGCCGAGGCGCAGCGGACGCACGCCGACGCCTTCGAGGGCGACGAGGACGTGGTCGTGCCGCAGGTCGTCCACCAGGGTGACCAGGTGCTGGTGACCGAGTGGATGGAGGGGACCCCGCTGTCGGAGGTGATCGCCGACGGCACCGAGGAGGAGCGTGACCGCGCCGGTCAGCTGCTGGCTCGGTTCCTCTTCTCCGGCCCCGCCCGCACCGGGCTGCTCCACGCGGATCCGCACCCGGGCAACTTCCGGCTGATATCCGGGGCGGACGGCCGGATGCGGCTGGGCGTGCTGGACTTCGGGACGGTGGACCGGCTGCCCGGGGGCTGGCCGAAGCCCATCGGCAAGTCGCTGCGGATGACGCTGGACGGTGACGCCGAGGGGGTCTACGGGCACCTGCGCGCGGAGGGCTTCGTACGGGAATCCATAGAGCTGGACCCGGATGCGCTGCTCGACTACCTCAAGCCCATCATCGAGCCCGCCGAGGCCGAGGAGTTCACCTTCACCCGGCCGTGGCTGCGCGGCCAGGCGGCGCGGATAGCCGATCCCCGCTCCCCCGCACACCAGTTGGGGCGTCAGATCAACCTGCCGCCCTCGTACCTGCTGATCCACCGGGTGACGCTGAGCACGATCGGCGTGCTGTGCCAGTTGGGCGCGACGGTCCGGCTCCGCGACGAACTGGAATCCTGGCTCCCGGGATTCCTGCCGGACGAGGACTAGGACCGGTCGGCCGCCGCCGCCGCTGCCGAGCGACCGGGGCCGACCGTTTCGGCGCCGGTCACCACCAGGCGGAGTCGAGGCGGCTTTCGATGGCGCGGAGGTTGGCCCGCGCGCAGTCGACGCAGAAGTACTGTCTGGTCCCGTTCTCCACGGAGCAGGTCCAGGTGGGCGGGGCGCCGGCCGGGGACTGGGCGCCGCAGCGCGCGCAGACGACGGGCGGGGCCTCGGGTCCCGGCGGGGCCGGGTGGGAAGTCGGCTGGTCCACCTCCAGACGATATCCCCGCCGCCCCCGCCCTGCGTGACGGCGCTCCGCAACGCACCGGGGGGACCGGTCCGTTCGGACCGGTCCCCCCGGGCGTCACTGCAGGAGCGGTGCTCCGGCCGTGTCGGTGCTCTTAGTGCATGACGGCCATGGCCAGCGCGCGGCGGGCGCGCAGCGAGACGCGCTCGGCTCGCCGCTGCATGCGGCGCGCGGCGACCACGCGCAGGGCGCGACGTTCGACGTCGACCTCACGCATACGGTCGGCCATATGGGCACGAGCCATGGCTTCTGGGATGAGTTGCATTTCGCGGGTCCTGTTCTGACGCGAGGTGATCGCGCCGGCGGTGATGAAGTCTGCGGTGGCGGAGCCGTGCGGCTGCTCGCTCGTGGTGGCGTGGGGGGACATGAGGGCCTGCTTCAAGGGGTCGTGCGTGAGGGGGCGGTCGATGGTTCCGTTGGCGGTCATGCCGCGACAACCGGGTTCTTGCGCGGACGGCCACGGGGACGCTTGCGCGCTACCACGACGCCCTGGACGAAGAGCTCGCCACCCCAGACACCCCAGGGCTCGCGGCGCTCGAGCGCACCGGCGAGGCAGGCCTCGACCAGCGGGCAGGTGCCACAGAGGGACTTCGCGTACTCGACGTCCGCCGGGGACTCGGCGAAGAAGACCTCGGGGTCGTAGGTACGGCAGGCAACGGGTACGCCGAGGTTCTCGATGGCGTCATCGAGCGCGGTCAGCGCGGTGAGGGGAGTCAAGGTGGAGTCCTCCGGGACTGCGGGCGGGGAGAGGGTCTGGGTCTGGGGTACCGACGGGGCGTGCGCTTCGAGTTGCACGGTGGTTTCTTCCTCGTCTTTGTCGTCTAGTCGTTCCGGCCGGTCGGCCGGGGGTGGCTGGGCTGTCTCGTCACACCGACTGGACTTGCCAGTCCCGAGGCCCCTTCGCTCGTCGCCCCCTGTTCGGGGACAAACAAAAGGGCCGCGGATCCCGGGTGGGGTTCCGCGGCCCTGAAGGCGCCGGCCTGATCATGCGATCAGGCTGGATCACTCCAGGGTTCGAGCCCGCGGAAGGCCCACATCAGGTGGTGCTGCTGCTTCGTCTGCTTCGTCTTGGCTCCGGCACCGGCTGCGGCCGCGAATCCATAGGCGCCATGCGCCTGGGCTTCTGCTGCCTTTACTGCCACCGGTGCCATGGCCGGTCGCTCATTGCGCTCGCTGACCAGCAGCGCGACGGGCGCGGTGGCGGCCAGAACAGCCCTGTCAGCGCACAGCGCGGACAGACCGGTACCCGTGAGCGGAAGGAGCGTGGAGGAACCGAGCGTGCTGGAAGCGACGACCGAGCGATCGGTCATTTTGATGGCGGTGATGAAGCTGGTCACTGGTCTCGCCTCCTCTCGGCGTCTCGGGGACTCGGCCCGGAGGCCTGGTCCCGTACGTATTCGGATAAGTACAGCACGGATCCGGGGCTTCGGAGAAGCCCACCGTTTCCGTTGTTAAGAACCTATGGGGCTTGGCTGGGCATGTGCAAACTATTTTTCCGACGAGTTTCTACGCGTCGTCAGAATCTTCCGTCCCGCTGTCCTCACCTGCGCAGATGGCCAGCACATCGGCTCCGTACCGCTCGAGCTTGCGGGCACCGACCCCCGAGATCATCGAGAGCTCTCCCGCCTCCGACGGCGTGGCCTCCGCGATGGCCATCAGCGTCTTGTCGGTGAAGACGCAGTAGCCGGGCATGCCCTGCTCCTTCGCCTGGACGGCGCGCCAGTCGCGCAGCCGCTCGTAGAGCCCCTCGTCCATGTCCGACGGGCAGTCCTCGCAGCGCATCAGCTTGAGCTCGCCCGCCTCGGTCAGGGTCTTGCCGCAGACGCGGCACAGGACCGGGCCGCGGCGGCCGCGCTTGCGGGCCCCCCGCTCGGCCGCGCCGCCCACGACGCTTCCCGGGGCCGCGGATCCCGGACGCAGGCCGTTCAGGAAGCGGCTGGGGCGTCGGGAGCCCCGGCCGCCCGGAGCGCGGGAGAGCGCCCAGGAGAGCGTCAGGTGGTGCCTCGCGCGGGTGACGCCGACGTAGAGCAGCCGGCGCTCCTCCTCGACCTGCTCGTCGGTCTTGGCGTACGTGATCGGCATCATGCCGTCGGTCAGGCCGACGAGGAACACCGCGTCCCACTCCAGGCCCTTCGCCGCGTGCAGCGAGGCCAGGGTGACTCCCTGGACGGTCGGGGCGTGCTGGGCGGCCTTGCGCTCCTCCAGCTCGATCGTCAGGTCGGCCAGGGTTGCGCCCGGCCGGGCGCGGGCGAAGTCGTCGGCGAGGCGGACCAGTGCGGCCAGCGATTCCCACTGGTCGCGGACGGCTCCGGAGCCGGTGGGCGGCTCGGAGGTCCAGCCGGTGGAGCTGAGGACGGCGCGGACCTGGGAGTCGAGCTCCACCACGTCGTCGAGCAGGGCGTCGTTGCCGCCGGAGCGGGCGGCTCCGCGCAGCGCCATGATCGCCTTCTGCACCTCGGCGCGCTCGAAGAAGCGCTCGGCTCCGCGCAGCTGGTAGGGGACGCCCGCGTCGGCGAGGGCCTGCTCGTAGACCTCGGACTGGGCGTTGATGCGGAAGAGCACGGCGATCTCGCCCGCCGGGACGCCCGCCGCGATCAGCTCCCGGATCCGGCGGGCGATGCCCTCGGCCTCGGCGGGCTCGTCCGGGTACTCCGCGTAGACCGGGTCGGGGCCGGTCTCGCGCTGGGAGACCAGCTCCAGGCGGTGCTCGGCGGCGCGGCCCTTGGCCTGGTTCAGCAGGCCGTTGGCGAGGTGGACCACCTGGGGGGTGGAGCGGTAGTCGCGGACCAGCTTGACCAGGGTGGCCTGGGGGTACTTGGTGCGGAAGTTCAGCAGGTGGTCGGGGGTGGCCCCGGTGAAGGAGTAGATCGTCTGGCTGGCGTCGCCGACGACGCAGAGGCTGTCGCGCTCGCCGAGCCACAGGTCCAGCAGCCGCTGCTGGAGCGGGCTGACGTCCTGGTACTCGTCGACCACGAAGTGCTGGTACTGGGCGCGGATCTGCTCGGCGATGTCGTGGCGGTCCTGGAGGATGCCGACGGTGAGGAGCAGCACGTCCTCGAAGTCGATCATGCCGCGGTCGCGCTTGAGCTGCTCGTACGTCCCGTAGATCTGGGCGATCTCCGCCAGGTCCCGGGGGGCCTCGCGGCCGGACTTGACGGCGGCCGCCGGATAGTCGGCGGGGACGGTCTGGGTGACCTTCGCCCACTCGATCTCGCCGGTCACGTCGCGCAGCTCGCCCCGGTCGAGGCGGATGCGGCAGCGCGAGCCCGCCTCGGCGACGAACTGGATCTTGCGCTCCAACAGCCGGGGCACTTCGCCGCCGACCGCCTTGGGCCAGAAGTACTGGAGCTGGCGCAGGGCGGCGGAGTGGAACGTGCGCGCCTGTACCCCGCCGGCACCCAGCTGGCGCAGGCGTCCGCGCATCTCGCCGGCGGCCCGGTTGGTGAAGGTGACGGCCAGCACGCTCGCCGGCATCAGCTGCCCGGACTGGACCCCGTAGGCGATGCGGTGGGTGATCGCCCGGGTCTTGCCCGTGCCGGCGCCCGCCAGCACGCACACCGGCCCGCGCAGGGTCGTCGCGACCTCGCGCTGCTCCGGGTCAAGGCCCAGGAGCACCGCGTCGGCCGTGTCGGCGCCGGGCGTGAAGGATGAGGAGTGCGTTGCTGCTGTCACCCCGCCATGCTGCCAGGTCTCACGGGGCGGACGGGAAAATCGTCCACAGGCTGCCCCTGTCCGTCGTACTTGTCACACCGGGCGAACGGGAATGGCGGCGCGGTCCCGTACGTTCGAGTATTCGGACCACCGAGCCCCCACGAAGGAGCGCGCAGCATGCAGGACACGGGCACCGTCACGATGTACAGCACGACCTGGTGCGGCTACTGCCGCCGGCTGAAGAGCCAGCTGGACCGCGAAGGCATCGCGTACAACGAGATCAACATCGAGCTCGACCCGGCGTCCGCGGCGTTCGTGGAGAAGGCCAACGGCGGCAACCAGACGGTTCCCACCGTCCTCGTGAAGTCCGCCGCCGGCAGTGAGTCGGTCATGACGAACCCGAGCCTGGCCCAGGTCAAGCAGGCCCTCGCCGTCTGATCCGCACCTCCGCGCGCAGAGCGACCCCCGCCCCGGCGGGGGTCTTCCGCGTTCCTGGGGTGCCTACGGCGCCATCGGGCGCGGCAGGGGCTTGCCGTACCAGATCTCGACCAGGCGGGCCGCGATGGAGATGCCGGCCGGCGGGAGGACCTCGCCCGCCTCGATCGCCTCGCGGAGGTCGTCGCGCGAGAACCAGCGGGCCTCTTGGATCTCCTCCCCGTCGACCGTGATGTCCGAGGTCACGGCGCGCGCCGTGAAGCCCAGCATCAGGCTGTACGGGAACGGCCAGGGCTGGCTGGCGACGTAGTCGACCTCGCCGACCCTGATGCCCGCCTCCTCCCACACCTCGCGGATCACCGACTGCTCGATCGACTCGCCCGGCTCCACGAACCCGGCGAGGGTGGAGAAGCGGCCCTCCGGCCAGTGCACCTGGCGGCCCAGCAGCGCGCGGTCCTGCTCGTCCGTGACCAGCATGATCACGGCCGGGTCGGTGCGCGGGTAGTGTTCGGCGCCGCAGCCGGGGCAGCGGCGGATGTGCCCGGCGGCCGCGACCACCGTGCGCTCGCCGCAGCGGGAGCAGAAGCGGTGCATGCGCTGCCAGTTCTCCAGCGCCACCGCGTGGACCATCAGCCCGGCGTCCCGCGCGGACAGCAGGAGCCCGGCCTCGCGCAGGCCGGCCGGGCGGGCCGACTGGTCCATGCGGCCGGGCAGCGAGTCCTTCTGCAGCGCGAAGTACCGTACGCCGTCCTCGTCGCTGCCCAGGAAGTACCGGTGGGTCTCGGTGACCGGGGCCTCGAAAGCCGGGGTCATGACGATGGAGGTGCCGCCGTCGGGGGTGTCGTCGACCAGGACCTGGCCGCCGGAGACGACGAAGACGCGGGTCGTCGGGTGGCTCCAGGCCGCGGCGAGCCACGCCTCGTCGAGGCGGTGGTGGGCGGCGCGGTCGATTCCGCTGGGCGCGGCGAGCGAGATCGGGCGCTCGGGCTCGGTACGGGTGCTCACAGGTACTTCCAACTCCCCCGGGGGTGGGACACGGGCAGGCTCAGCAGGACGGGTGTGCGGTGGGACGCGGCGGGCTCAGGCGGCTCCGGCCGGCTTCCAGTGGGCGGCCAGGTCGGCCCAGAGGTACGCCGTCGTCTCGACGCCCTTCAGGAGGAGGTCGAGCTCCACCTTCTCGTTCGGCGAGTGCCAGCCGTCGGAGGGCACGGAGATGCCGAGGAACAGGACGGGCGCGTCCAGCACGTCCTGGAGGTCGGCCGCGGGCCCCGAGCCGCCCTCGCGGGTGAAGCGGACCTTCTGGCCGAAGGCCCGTTCCATGGCGCGCACGACCGACCGCAGCGCCGGATGGTCCAGGGGCGTCAGGCACGGCCGGGTGGGGGCGCCGAAGGTGATGGAGTGCCGGATCCCGGCCGGGATCCGCTCCGCGACCCAGGTCCTGACGGCGGCCTCCACCTCGTACGGGTCCTGGCCGGACACCAGGCGGAACGACAGCTTCAGGTGCGCGGAGGCGGGCACGATGGTCTTGCCGCCGGGGCCCTGGTAGCCGCCGCCGATGCCGTTGACCTCGGCGGTGGGGCGGGCCCAGACGCGCTCCAGCGTGGAGTACCCGGCCTCGCCCGAGGCCGCGTGGGACTTGGCCGTACGCAGCCACTCGCTCTCGTCGAACGGCAGCTCGCCGATCAGCGCGCGCTCGACGTCCGTGAGCTCGGCGATGTCGTCGTAGAAGCCGGGGATGGTGACCCGCTCGTCGGCGTCGTGCAGGGCCGCGACGAGGCGGGCGGCGGCGGTCGCCGGATTCGGCACGGCGCCGCCGAAGGCGCCCGAGTGGATGTCCTGGTCGGGGCCGTGGAGGTCGATCTCGCAGTCGGCCACGCCGCGCATGCCGGTGCAGACGGTGGGGGTGGTCTCGGACCACATGCCGGTGTCGGAGACGATCACGACATCGGCGGCGAGGCGCCGCGCCTCGCGCTCGACCAGAGCGCGGAAATGCGGCGAACCGGACTCCTCCTCGCCCTCGACGATCAGCTTGAGGTTCACGGCGGGGGCGGACGCGCCGGTCTCGGCGAGGTGGGCCCGGACGCCGAGCGTGTGGAAGAACACCTGCCCCTTGTCGTCGGCGGCGCCGCGACCGTACATCCGGCCGTCCTTGATCACCGGCTCGAACGGATCGGTGTGCCAGCCGTCGGCGACGGCGGCGGGCTGCACGTCGTGGTGCCCGTAGACGAGCACGGTGGGGGCGGCCGGATCCTCGCTCGGCCACTCGGCGAAGACGGCGGGCGCGCCGTCCGTCCACCACACCTCGGCGACCGGGAAACCGGTCTCCTTCAGCTTCGCCGCCAGCCAGTCGGCGCTGCGCCGCACGTCGTCGGCGTGCTCGGGCTGGGCCGAGACGGACGGGATGCGGAGCCAGTCGGCGAGGTCGTCGAGGAAGGCGGCGCGGTGCGTGCCGATGTACGTGCGGACGACGCTGTCCGCCGGGGTGTCGCTCATGACCACGAGCCTAACCTTCCGGTCGGTGGTCACTTCGCGTGCCCGGTTCGCCTTGGAGGATCCGCTCAAGACGGACCCGGTCGGGGAGATCGCGCGGGCGGATGACGCGACCGCTGCGGACGTGCAGGAAGGCGGCGGAGACCTCGGAGAGGGGGGTGCCGGTGGCTTCCGCCCAGGCGAGGCGGTAGACCGCGAGCTGGAGGGGGTCGGCCTCCGTGGTCCGGCCGGTCTTCCAGTCGACGATCTCGTAGGTGCCGTCTTCGGGGTCGCGGTAGACGGCGTCGATCCGGCCGCGGATCACCCGGCCGGCGAGGGTCAGCTGGACCGCTACCTCCATGCGGTACGGGGTCCGGTCGGCGTACTCGCTGCGCTCGAAGGCCGCCTTGAGGGAGTCGAGGTCGGCCTCGTCGACGATGCCCTGGTCGGAGCCGGGGCCGGAGCCGGAGCCGGAGCCGGGACCGGAGGCCGGGCCGAAGGCCGAGCTCGATCCGAAGCCCCCGGCCGGTCCGGCGCCGGTGTCGAAGCCGGGGAGGTCCGCGACGGGGTCGAGGATGTCGAGGTGGGGCAGCGGGAGCTCGTCGAAGCGGGACTCGACCCAGGCGTGGAAACGGGTGCCGAGGCGCGCCGCGGGCTGCGGGGGCTTGGGCATGGGGCGGGCGAGGTCGCGTACGAAGCCCTGCTCGTCGGCGGCGAGGCGCAGCAGCTGGCTCGCGGAGAGCGAGGACGGGAGCTCGACGTCGCGGACGACCGCCCTGGCGCGGCGGAGCTCGCCCTCCAGGGCGTCGAGGTCTCGGTCCCAGGAGGCGACGGCCCGGACCTCTTCGGGGGCGAGGCCTTCGGGGGCGGGGAAGGAGACCGGGTCGGAGAAGGCGGCCGGGGCCGCCGCCAGATCCGGGTCCGGGTCCGGGCCCAGATCCGGGTCCGGGTCCGGGTCCGGGCCCAGATCCGGGTCCGGGTCCGGGCCCAGATCCTGATCCGGGCCCTGGTCCTGGTCCGGGCCGTGGTCCGGGCCCTGGTCCCGGTCCGGATCCCGGTCCAGATCCAGGTCCCACCAGTCAGAGTCCTCCGGGGGTTCCTCGTCGTAGGAAGGGTCTTCGCAGTGCGGGGGCCAGAGGTATGCGTCGGGCTCCGGGGGAAGGGGGGCGGCGGGCGGGGGCGTGGGGCGGGCGGCGTTGGAGAGGTGGGATTCGACCAGGGAGGCCGCGTGGCGGCGCAGGGCGAGGGACTGCGGGTCCAGGGGGAGGGGCCAGGAGTGGTCGGGGGTGGAGTCCGTCGCCAGGGCCGGGTTCTCGGCGTCGGGCGCCGGGGTGTCGGCCCAGGCTTCGATCTCGCCGTGGCCGGACGCGCAGTGGTCGTAGAGGGCCGACAGGAAGGCGGACGGGCCCCGGGGCTTCTTCTGGGTCGGGCCCCACCAGTGGCCCGAGGCGAGGAGGAGGGAGCGGGGGCGGGTGAAGGTGACGTACCCGAGGCGCAGTTCCTCGACGGCCTTGTGGGTCTTGAGGGCGGATTTGAACGCGCGCAGGCCCGGCGAGGTCCATTCCGGGGCGGCCGGGAGGGTGGCCGCGTCGCCTCGCAGGGCGTACGGGAGCACCTTGGCGTACGAGGTCCAGGCCTCCGGGGCCTTCTCCTTCGGGAACGAACCCGCGCACAGGTCGGGCACGACCACCACGTCCCACTCCAGGCCCTTGGACTTGTGGGCGGTGAGGACCTTGACCGTGTTCTCCCCGCCCGGCAGGGCGTGGTCCAGGCCCTTCTCGTACTGGGCCGCCGTGCGCAGGAAGGACAGGAAGGCGAGGAGCGAGGCCTCGCCGTCCAGGGAGGCGAACCCGGCCGCGACGTCCATGAAGCTCGACAGGGTTTCCCGGCGGCGGGCCGCCAGCGCGTGCGGGGACGCGGCCAGTTCCACGTCGAGCCCGGTCGTGGACAGCACTCGGTGCAGTACGTCCATCAGCGGGTCCGCGAGCGAACGCCGCAGGTCCCGCAGTTCCTGGGCGAGGTGCGCGAAGCGGACCCGGGCGGCAGCAGAGAAGGGCAGGTCGTCCGCGCCCGAGGCCGGGCCGGAGCCCGCGCCGGAGCCGTCCAGGAACGTTTCGAGCGCGTCCGCCAGGGATACGACCTCCACCGGGTCCACGCCCTCCACGGCGGCCGCGAGACGGTCCTCATCCCCGGAGCCGGGTCCGGACCCGGCTCCGCCACCGGCCCCCGACGGGCTGCGGGCGATCAGCGAGCGCGCCCGGCGGCCCAGCAGCGCCAGGTCCCGCCCGCCGATCCGCCAGCGCGGCCCGATGAGGAGCCGGACCAGCGAGGCGTTGGCGCCCGGGTCCTGGAGGACCTCGCAGACGGCGACCAGGTCGGCGACCTCGGGGAGGTGGAGGAGCCCGGACAGCCCGACCACCTCGACGGGGACGTCCCGCTCGACGAGGACCGCCTGGATCCGCGCGAAGTCCCCGGCCGAGCGGCACAGTACGGCGATCTCGCGCGGCTCCGTGCCCGTACGGACCAGGTGGGCGACCGAGTCCCCGAGCCAGTCGAGCTCCTGGGCGTGGGTCTCCAGCAGTGCGCAGCGCACCGACCCGGCCCGCTCCTCGCCCGGCGCGGGGCGCAGGGCCTCGACCCCCTCGTGCATCGAGCGGAGCGGGGCGGCGAGATCGTTGGCCAGGTCGAGGAGGCGGCCGCCGCTGCGCCGGTTCTCGCTGAGCGAGTACCGGGCGGCGGGGCTGCCGTCGGCGTACGGGAAGTGCTCGGGGAAGTCGTCGAGGTTGGCCACGGAGGCGCCGCGCCAGCCGTAGATCGCCTGGCAGGGGTCACCGACGGCCGTCACCGCGTGCCCGGTGCCCCCTCCGAAGAGCCCGGACAGCAGCAGCCGCTGCGCGACCGAGGTGTCCTGGTACTCGTCGAGCAGCACCACCCGGAACTCCTCGCGCAGCAGCGCCCCGACCTCGGGCCGGGTGGTGGCCAGCTGCGCGGAGAGGGCTATCTGGTCGCCGAAGTCCAGGAGGTCGCGGGAGCGTTTGGCGGCGCGGTAGCGCTCGGTGAGCTCGAGCAGTTCGAGGCGGCCCCGGACGGCCTCGGGGACCTTGCGCAGGTCCTCGTTGCCCAGCTTGGTGTCCGCGAGGACCGAGAGGAGCTCCGTGTCGTACGCGCGCAGGCGCTCCGGCGGTACCAGGTGCTCGGAGAGCTCGCCGTCCAGCGCGAGCAGGTCGCTGACCAGGTCGGGGACGGACTTGGTGAGGGACGGGTACGGGCCGGGGGCCTCCCGGAGCACGCGCGCGGCGAGCTGGAAGCGGGTGGCGTCGGCGAGCAGCCGGGCGCTGGGCTCCAGGCCGATCCGCAGGCCGTGGTCCTTGAGGAGCTGTCCGGCGAAGGCGTGGTACGTGGAGATGCGCGGCTCGCCGCCCGCCGCGTCGGCCTCGGCCGGGGAGGGGTCCGGGTCGGTGATCCCGGCCCGCGCGAGGGCCTTGCGGACGCGCTCGGCGAGCTCGCCGGCGGCCTTGTTGGTGAAGGTCAGGCCGAGGACCTGCTCGGGCGCGACGGCTCCGGTGCCGACCAGCCAGACCACGCGGGCGGCCATGACGGTGGTCTTGCCGGAGCCCGCGCCGGCCACGATGACCTGCGGGGCGGCCGGGGCGGTGACGCAGGCCATCTGTTCGGGCGTGAAGGGGATCCCGAGGAGCTCCTTGAGCTGCTCGGGATCGGTCAGCACGGGCGATGCGGGCTGGACGGACGGGACGGACGGACGCGCGGACACGTAAAAAGGCTAGCCGCCCCCGCTGACACTCCCCGCCGCGCGCCGGTTCACTCGACGGTCTGGCGGCCCTCCGGGCGGGCGCTGCACGAGCTGCGGAAGGAGCAGTGGTCGCAGTGCTTGCCGACGGCGGGCGCGAAGCGCTCGTCGAGGACCCGGCCGGCGGCGGTGGCGAGCAGGTCGCCGACCCACTCGCCGGAGGCGCCGCCCTCCAGGGCCTGCTGTGCCTGGATCTTGGGGACGGTGTCCCCTCCGTCGCGCCGGGCGGCGCCCTGGCGCAGCTGGACGAGCTCGGCCCCGCCCGGTTCGGGGCGCAGGCCCTCGAAGACCTCGTCGACGGCGCCTTCGCGCACGGCGAGCTGGTAGACGGCGAGCTGCGGGTGGCGCTCCACCTCCTTCGCCGTCGGCGCGGACTTGCCCGTCTTGAAGTCGACGACGTACGCGCGCCCCTGCGGGTCCGCCTCGACCCGGTCCATGGATCCCCGGATCCGGACGGCGTACTCGCCCGCCTCGAGCGTGACGTCGAAATCGTGCTCCGTGGCCACGGTCGCCCGGCCACCGCGGTCGGTGGTGTGCCAGCGCAGGAAGCGCTCCAGGGCGGCGCGGGCGTTGTCCTTCTCCTGCCGGGACTTCCAGGGGGCGTCGAAGGCGAGCGAGTCCCAGACGGAGTCGAGGCGTTCCATCAGGACGGCGAGGTCGGCGGGGGTGCGGCCGGAGGCGACCTCGTCGGCGAGGACGTGGACGACGTTGCCGAAGCCCTGGGCGGCGGTGGAGGGGGCGTCGGCCTTGACCTCGCGGCCCAGGAACCACTGGAGGGAGCAGGTGTTGGCGAGCTGCTCCAGGGCAGAGCCGGACAGGGCGACGGGCCGGTCCCGGTCGCGGAGCGGGACGCTGCTGCGGGTGGGCTCGTACAGGCCCCACCAGCGCTGCGGGTGCGCGGCCGGGACCAGCGGGCGGTCCTCGTCGTCGGTGAGCACGGCGAGCCGGGCGAGGCGGCGGGCGGCGGCCTCGCGCAGGGCCTCGGAGGCCTGCGGGTCGACGGTGGTGGCGCGGAGCTCGGCGACGAGCGCGGGGACGGCGAGGGGGCGGCGGGGACGTCCGGTGACGTCCTTGACGGGGACGCCGAGCTCGGTGAGGAAGCGGGACGGCTGGTCACCGTCGTCCGCCGGCGCCTTGACGGCGGTGACGACGAGGCGCTCCCGGGCGCGGGTGGCGGCGACGTAGAAGAGGCGGCGTTCCTCGGCGAGGAGCGCGCCGGGCGTGAGGGGTTCGGCGAGGCCGTCGCGTCCGATGCGGTCGGCTTCGAGGAGGGAGCCGCGGCGGCGCAGGTCGGGCCAGAGCCCTTCCTGGACTCCCGCGACGACGACGAGTCCCCACTCCAGGCCCTTGGAGCGGTGTGCGGTCATGAGGCGGACGGCCTCGCGGCGCACGGCGCGGGAGGTGAGGGTGTCGCCGGCGATGTCCTCGGCTTCGAGCTGTTCGAGGAAGTTGAGCGCGCCGCGGCCGCCGGTACGTTCCTCCGCGCGGGCGGCGGTGTCGAAGAGCGCGCAGATCGCGTCGAGGTCACGGTCGGCGTTGCGGCCGGCGGGGCCGCCGCGGCGGGCGCCGCGCTCCAGCCGCTGCGGCCAGGGCGTGCCGTCCCAGAGGGTCCACAGCACCTCTTCGGCGGTGCCGCCGCCGGCGAGGAGCTCACGGGCCTTGCGCAGGAGCAGGCCGAGGCGCTGCGCTCCGCGGGCGTAGGCGGGGTCGTGCGCGACGAGCCGCTCGGGCTCCGCGAGGGCGCGGGCGAGCAGGACGTCGGACGGTGCGGGTGTCCTGATCCCGGCGGCCCGCTCCTCGTCGCGCAGCGCGCGGCCGAGGCGGCGCAGGTCGGCGGAGTCCATCCCGCCGAGCGGCGAGGCGAGCAGCACGAGCGCGGCCTCGACCCCGACCCACCCGGTCTCGTGGCCGCCCGCGGCGGGCGCGGGCTCGGCGTCGGCATTGGCGTGGGCGTCCGCGTGGGCATCGGCGTCGGGCCCGGACCGGGCGTCGGCCTCCGAATCGGCACCCTCGGCGCCCGGCTCCGCCAG
>NZ_JAGGOW010000235.1 GCF_018614135.1 Streptomyces sp. ISL-66 | reverse complement strand
GCGGAGGGCACGGGTACCAGGGCCACCTCGCCCGCCCCCGCCCCGCCCACCCAGCCGCGCTCGCCGCGCTCGCCCGCGCCCGCCAGGACGGCCGCCGCCAGAGCCGCGCCGAGGACCTGGGCCAGCGGGAGCGCCCCGCGCTCCTTGTGGGCCAGCAGGACGGCGCGTACGGCCTCCTCGTACGCGGCGGCCGCATGCACCACGGGAAGCCCCGCGGGGCACGGAGACGGGCGTACGCGGGCCGCCCCGGCCCCACTGAGCGCCGAGCGGCAGGCTCCGCACAGTGCCACCCGGACCGCCCCGCAGCCGGCGCAGTCGACCGGCAGGACCAACCCGGCGAGCTCCGCGGCCAGCCCACCGGTCAGTGCCCGCCACCGCTCCCGCATGGAGTCCACCGTGCCCGGCGGGGGCCCGGAGTCGCCACCCCTGTGGACAACCGGGGAAGGCGGTTCGGTCGGCCCGCCGGAAGCAGGTTCAGCCCGGGTAGACCGGAGCCCGGCCGCCCGCCGCCACCGTGCGCCACTGCGCACCCGGCGGCAGCCACACGATCCCGTCCGCCCCCGAGTACGCGACCACCGGCTTCTTCTCGTCCTCGCTCGCCGCGACCGCCTCCAGCGCGGTCGCCCCGGGCAGCCCGGCGCCGACCATCGAGCCGTCGGCCAGCATGTAGCGGGCCTGGACCACCCCGCCGCTCTCGCGGCCCACCACCAGCAGCCGGCCGCGCGGCGCCCAGCTCATCGCCGTCACGTCCGCCAGCTGCGGCGCGGCCGGGCGCAGCTCGCGCACCGAGACCACCGAACCGTCGCCCTTGCCGTCGGGCCGTTCGATCCGGCCGATGTACAGCTCCTTGCGGCTCTCGCTCTGCAGCAGCAGCGCGATCCGCACCCCGTCGGGCGACGTCTTCAGCCCCGTGATCCGGCGCCCGTCCAGCCCCGATACCTCCACCCGCTCGGGGGTCCCCGCACCGCCGGGCACCCGCCACAGCACCGGGTCCTGCACGTCCTGGTCCGCGACCCACAGGTCGCCCGCGGCGTCCCACGAGGGGGTGGTGAACCCGGCGGGCTTGCTTCCCTTCGCCGCCAGCAGCGGCTGCGGCATCGGACCGGCGGTGGTCATGTTGACGACGTACAGCCCGTGCGCGTCCTCGGAGACGACAGCGGCGCGCTTCTCGTCGTAGGAGACGGCCGCGGAGCCGACCTTGAAGGGCGGGTTCCCGGACAGCGGCCCGGGGACCGGGCTCGCCTCCTCCTGCTGCTCTTCCCGGTTGGGGTCCAGGCTCATCCGCTGGAGCCGGCTCTCGCCGTCCACGTAGTACTGGTGGCCGGGCGAGGGCGGCCGGTTGGCGATCACGGCCGCGGCCGCCTCGGTGACCTCGCACAGGTTGGACTTGCCGTCGGCACGCACGATTTCGACCCGGTCCACCCGGGAGCCCGTCAGGTCCTTGACCGTGTACAGGAGTTGGGTGGCCATCTTCTGGCACTGCGGCTGCGCCGTGTTGTCGACCTTGTCGTTCAGCGGCACGCGCAGCGTGTTCTGCCCGTCGTACGAAAGGGACTTGGTGCCCTCGCGCAGCTCCGTACCCGTGGGGAAGAAGGAGGTGACGACCGGTCCGAGCCACTTGGAGGGGCCGGACAGCAACGATTTGACGGTCTGGGTGGTGGGGTCCATCCGGGAGTCGGGGTCACTGCGCTGACGCACGTAGACGGGGTCGGCGACGAGCGTGCCGCCCGCGAAGTAGTACTTGTTGACCGGCATGTAGATGCGCTGGAAGTCGGACTCGCTGAGGACGAGGCTGCTGGGCGGGGTCGCGATCCGCCAGTGCTTGTTCTCCTGCGTGAGCTGGAGGAACTCCTCGTAGCGCCGCCCGCTGGTCTCCGGCTGGTACGCGCTGCGCTCGTCCACCGTGGCCAGCATCCGGCCCGCGACCTTGAAGCGGGGGGCGGCGGGGTCCTTCTCGCCCTGCACGGAGAACCGGTCGAGGCCGGCCGAGAGCACCGTGACGGCCGCGCCCGGCTTCCAGTTCTTCGCCGCGTCCTCGGTGAGGTACTTGCGGGCGGTCTGAAGCTGCGGGTCGTCGCTGGTCATGGCCTCGAGGAAGCCGTCGACGATCTCCTGCGGGCTGGCCCGGTCGGACGGCGGCACGCCGAAGACGCGGACCTGGGAGTCGACGCCCTGCGAGGCCGACACCGGCCGGATCTCCCCGTGGTCGGGCATGGAGGCGCAGCCGGCCAGCAGCAGCCCGGCCGCACCGGCCGTCGCGCACGAGCACCTCCTCGGCCCCGGCGCCGAACTCGAAGTCGACCTTCCGCTCGAGGCACCGCTCGTACACGGCCGTGGCCAGCTCCCGGACCCCGCCGCGCACGTACCAGCTGCCGAAGGTCTGCTCCATGTAGGGCAGCACGGCGGCCGAGGCGGGCGCGGTGGCCGGATCGATTCCGTACGCGCGCACGCGCGCGGTGAGCAGCTCGCCGAGCCCGTCGCCGCCGAGCTCGCGCGCGGCCACCTCGGCCAGGGTCGGCGGGCGGCGGCGCAGCAGGCCGCTGCCGCGCAGCGCGGGGTAGGGGTCGCGGCCCAGCACCTGCCAGTCGGGGCGCAGCGGCTCCTCGAGCAAGGGGCGGCGGGTGGCGTCCCAGGCGTCCCGGGCGCGGCCCAGGACCGCGCTCCAGCGGTCGCCGGCGCCCGGTCCGAAGGTCCGGTCGAGGACGGCGGCGGCGCCACCGTGCGAGCCGCCCGGGAGGGTGACGGTACGGCCGTCCGGGAGGACGTGCCGGACGGCCGGGTCGATCTGGACCAGCTCGGCGCACTCCTCCAGCGGCCGCTTGCCCGTCTTGACGAAGAGGTCGCGGTAGACGGCCGGCAGGTGCACCAGTCCGGGGCCGGTGTCGAAGGCGAAGCCGTCCCGCTCGAAGCGGCCGACGGCGCCCCCGTAGGTCGTCCCGCGCTCGTACACCGTCACCCGGTGCCCCGCCACGGCCAGCCGGGCCGCCGTCGCCATCGCGCCCATGCCGGCGCCGATCACCGCAATTCGTGCCATGCGGCTGAGCCTATCGAGCGGTGCGGGCGACCTCGGCGGCGAGTCGCTTCTCCTCGCGGCGCTGGGCCCGGCGGCGCAGGAAGCGGCGGATCCGGGTCCAGAGGTAGATCAGCAGGGCGAGTCCGGCGACCAGCAGGACCGCGCAGATGATCGCGGCGGCCTCCGGGTTGAACATCGCGAAGGTGACGATCGCGCCCACGCCGAGGTCCTCGGCGGTGCTCATGACGACGTTGCTGAACGGTTCGGGCGAGGTGTTGATCGCCATGCGGGTGCCGGCCTTGATGAAATGGCTGGCCAGCGCGGTGGAACCGCCGACGGCACCGGCGGCGATGTCGGAGAGCGAACCGTTCTGCCCGGCCAGCAGTGCGCCGACCACCGCTCCGGTCAGGGGGCGGATCACGGTGTGCACGGTGTCCCAGAGGGAGTCCACGTACGGGATCTTGTCGGCGACGGCCTCGCACAGGAACAGCACGGCGGCGACGATCAGCACGTCGGTGCGTTGCAGGGAGGCGGGGACCTCGTCGGTCAGTCCGGTCGCGCCGAAGATGCCGAGCAGGAGGACCACGGCGTACGCGTTGATCCCACTGGCCCAGCCGCTGGTGAAGACCAGGGGGAGGACACTCACTCGATCATCATGCAGTACGCGGTGAGGGGACGGGCGCTTGCGGCGCCCGTCCCCTCACCCGAGTCTTCGGTCCTAGCCCGTGGGGTTCACTGCCCCTGTTCGTCCCGGCGGCGCTGCCACCGGTCCTCGATGCGGGTCATCATCGACCGACGCTGGCGGTTGTGGCCCTGGGCCGAACCACCGCTACTACCGGAGGCGGGCTGCTCTCCAGGCTTGGGGGCCTTGCGCCAACCGGTGACCACGAGAACCGTACAGCCCAGCATGACGAGGAATCCCACCACGCTGACCCACAGTACGTTCGGCACGATCACACCGGTCATGAGGAGCGCGACACCGACGACAATGCCTGCGACTGCCTGGTAAACCCGTCGCCGGGTATACGTGCGCAGACCACTTCCCTCAAGCGCTGTAGCGAATTTGGGATCTTCGGCGTACAGCGCTCGCTCCATCTGCTCGAGCATTCGCTGCTCGTGCTCCGAGAGCGGCACGGGAGTCCTCCTCATCCGTCGGTCGCGGGGGGCAGCGACCAGGGGTCCCCTTCAGGATAGGCGGGGAATCGCCCCCGTGACACCCGCCCTCTACGCCACGTTCTTAAAAAACACTGCCCGACAAAAGTACTGCTCGGGGAAAACTCGGTTACGTCTCAAGCATGCGTTGCGCGAAGCCGTACCGCCGTGCGAGCGGCCGCTGAGGGCGTTATTCCCCAGAGGTCCGCTCAGCATGCCGGTCGCTGCCCCCGATCATACGGGTCACACCGCAAGTTCGGAGGGTGAGTGACCTACCGCGTGCCAGGAAGGTTCGCAGATCAGGCGGGCTTCTCGCCGAGGACGTGCAACTGCGTGGCGACGGCGTGGAAGGCGGGCAGCTCGGCGGCGGCCTCCTCCAGGCGCAGCAGTGCCTCGACCGCGCCCGGCTCGGTGTCCACCAGGACGCCCGGCACCAGGTCCGCGAAGATCCGTACGCCGTGCACCGCGCCGACCGCCAGGCCGGCGTCGCCGACCAGCGCGGCGAGCTGCTCCGCGGTGAAGCGGCGCGGCACCGGGTCGCCCGGTCCCCAGCGGCCGGCCGGGTCGGTGAGCGCCGTACGGGCCTCCGTGAAGTGCCCGGCCAATGCGCGGGCCAGGACTGCTCCGCCGAGCCCGGCGCCGAGCAGGCTGAGGATGCCGCCGGGGCGCAGGGCCGCCACCGCGTTGGCCACGCCCTCGGCCGGGTCGTCCACGTACTCCAGCACGCCGTGGCAGACCACCACGTCGTAGGCATCGCGCTCGACCACGTCGAGCAAGCCCTGGGCGTCGCCCTGCACCCCGCGGACCAGGTCGGCCACGCCGGCTTCGGACACCCGGCGCTCGAGCCCGAACAGAGCGTTCGGGCTGGGGTCCACCACGGTGACCCGGTGGCCGAGGCGGGCCACCGGCACGGCGAACTTGCCGGTGCCGCCGCCCGTGTCCAGCACGTCCAGCACGTCCCGCCCGGTCGCCTTCACCCGGCGGTCGAGCGCCTCCTTGAGGACCTCCCACACCACGGCGGTGCGGAGGGAGGCGCGGGGGCGGGAAGTGTCCGACACGGCTGATGGCTCCTCGGCGCGTTAGGTGAGTGGTCCCTGCCCACCCTATGGCCTTCGGCTGCCGGGCAGCTCATCGCGCGTCCGGACGCTCCGCGCGCGGCTGGGGCAGCCCCTGCGGCCGGCCGCGCGGGATGACCGGCCGGAGCGCGAGCATCCGCTCCACCAGGCGCAGGAACATCCCGACGGCGCGCACCAGATCGTCCGCGTCCCGCTCGGTGGCCGCGCCAGCTATCCCGGCCTCGGCCCGGGCCCGGCGGGCCGCGCCGGAGGCGAAGAGCGCGCTCCACTCGGTCAGTTCGGGGGCTATCTCCGGGAGCACCGCCCACGCGCTGCGGATCCTCGGCCGGCGGCGCGGACCCACCGGCTCGGGCCGCCCGCGCGCGGCGAGCACGGCCGCGGCGGCGCGCAGCGCGGCGAGGTGGGCGGTGGCGTACCGCTCGTTGGGCCGGGTCAGCCGGGCGGCTTCGGCCAGGCCCTCGCGGGCCTTGACGAGCAGGTCGAGGGCGGCGGGTGGTGCCGCCGACTTCCGGGGGACGGGGTGGACAGGGGACGGGGACGGTGTGGCCATGACGAACCTCCTGTCGTTCGAGCGCTGCGCGCTGCCGTGCTGTCGGATCCTGCGGTGCTGTTCTTGCGTGTCCCCATCGTGGCGGCCCCCACTGACAATCGCGCTGACCTGCGGCTGCGTCCCCGCCTTCGGTGGTGCGGACGGGCAACTGCCCCCCTGTGCGCACACGATGCCCATGGAGATGCTAGTTTTTGAACTGACTGGTCAGTTCAAAAGAAGGGGGACGGCGTGGACAGCCCGCACGGCGCGGCCGTCAAAGCCGAGGACTTCGGACTCAAGGGCCCGCGCGGCTGGGTGTTCCGGGGCATCGGGATCGACGCGGAGCCCGGGTCGCTCATCGCGGTCGAAGGTCCCTCCGGCAGTGGACGCACCTGCCTGCTCCTCGCGCTCACCGGCCGGATGAAGCCCACCGAGGGCCACGCCGAGGTCGCCCGCCACCGGCTGCCGAAGAAGATGGCCGCGGTCCGCCGGATCGCCGCCCTCGGCCCGGTACCCGGGGTCAACGACCTCGACCCGGCCCTCACCGTCGCCGAGCAACTGCGCGAGGGCGCCCTGCTCCAGCGCCGCTACGAGGGCCCCGTCCGCGCCCTGCTGCGCCCGCGCGGCGAGCGCCGCACCTCCACCGCGGCCCGCATCGAAACCGCGCTGGCCGCCGCCGGACTGGACCTCGCGAGCCTGCCCAAGGGGCCGCGCACCTCCGTACGGGACCTGGAACGGCTGGAATCCGTACGGCTGTCGGTGGCCATCGCCCTGCTCGGCTCGCCGCGCCTGCTGGCCCTGGACGACCTCGACCTCAAGCTGTCGGACGCCGAACGCGCCGAGGCCTGGGACCTGCTCCGCTCCCTCACCGCCCGCGGGACCACCGTCCTCGCGGTGTGCAGCGAGGCCCCGGCCGACGCGGTGGTCCTGCGGACCGTGGCAGCACCGGCCCCGGCTGGGGCCCCGGCGCCCCGGCCCCCCGACTCCACGATCACCGGGGGAGCCCTAGAGGCGGACGCGAAGGACACGGACGCGCGGGACGACACCGCGGACGCGACCGGCGCAGCCGCAACGACCGGCTCCGCCGACACGAAGGACGCGGACACGAACGACGCGGACACGAACGACGCGGACACGAACGACGCCGACACGAACGACGCCGACACGAAGGGGGACGAAGATGCGCTCGCCGAAACTGGCCGCGCTTGAGCTGAAGCGGTTCGGGCGGGGGAAGCTGCCCCGGGCCGCCCTCGTCGCGCTGCTCCTGCTGCCGCTGCTCTACGGAGCCCTGTACCTGTGGTCCTTCTGGGACCCGTACAGCCGCCTCGACAAGGTGCCCGTCGCCCTCGTCAACTCCGACCGGGGCGCCACCGTGGACGGCAAGCGCATCGACGCCGGCGGCGAGATCTCCCGCAAGCTCCGCGACAGCAAGACCTTCGACTGGCGCGAGGTGAGCGAGGAAGAGGCCGCCAAGGGCCTGGAGAGCGGTACCTACTACCTCTCCCTCACCATGCCCGCGGACTTCAGCTCGAAGATCGCCTCCAGCTCCGGCGCCGATCCCGCCACCGGAGCCCTCCAGGTCCGCACCAACGACGCGAACAACTACATCGTCGGTTCGATCTCGCGCACCGTCTTCTCCGAGGTCCGCGCGGCGGCGTCCACCAACGCCTCCCGCGGCTTCCTCGACAAGATCTTCGTCAGCTTCTCCGACCTCCACGACAAGACCGCCGAGGCCGCCGACGGCGCCGACAAGCTCACCGACGGCGCCGGCAAGGCGCAGAAGGGGGCCAAGGACCTCGCCGACGGCCTGGAAACGGCCAAGGAGAAGAACGGCGAGATCACCGGCGGCCTGAAGAAGCTGAACGGCGCCGCCGGACAGCTGGAGACCGGCACGAAGGACATCGCGTCCGGCACCCAACGGCTCGCGGACAAGGTCGGCGGCGCCGCCGACAAGGCACGCCCCTTCCTCAAGGACCCCAAGCAGCTCGCCGACAGCGCCGAACTCGTCGCCGACACCGCCAAGGTCGTCAACAACCACCTCGGCGCCTTCGCCAAGGCGGCCCCGGCCGCCGCCACCGTCACCCAGCGCGTCTCCACCGGCGCCGCCGACGTCTACGCGAAGACCTGCACCGCCGTCACCCAGCCGCAGCCCGCCACCTGCCCGCAGCTGAAGAGGCTCAAGGACGACGCCGCCGAGGGCGCCGAACTCGCGGGCGACGTCAACACCCTCGTCAAGGACGCGGGCGGCGACCTCGGCACGCTCCGCACCCAGCTCACCGACCTGGAGCGGGACGCCCGCGCCCTCGCCGCGAAGGCCCCCGCCCTCTCCGCCGACCTCGAATCGGCCGTCACCCAGGTCAACGCCCTCAACTCCGGCGCCCACAAGGTCGCCACCGGCATGGCCCGGCTGCACACCGGCCTCGGCACCGCCACCGCCGGCTCCGGCGCCCTCGGCGAGGGGGTCGGCAAGCTCGGCGACGGCGCGCACAGCCTCGACGGCGGCCTCGTCAAGCTCGTGGACGGCAACGGCGAGCTGGCCGGCGGCCTGCACGACGGCGCCGGTCAGATCCCCGACTACGACCAGCAGCAGCGCGACGCCCGCACCCAGGTCATGGCCGACCCGGTGCGGCTCGCCAACCAGTCCCTGCACAAGGCGCCCAACTACGGCACCGGCTTCGCCCCGTACTTCATCCCGCTCTCCCTCTGGGTCGGCGCGATGGTCGCCTACATGCTGATCGCCCCGCTCAACCGGCGGGCGCTCGCCGCCGGAGCCTCGCCCTGGCGGATCGCCTTCGCCGGCTGGCTCCCCGTGGCCGGGCTCGGCGCCGCGCAGGTGGCCGCGCTGATGTCCGTACTCCACTGGGGGCTCGGCCTGCAGATGGCCCGGCCCGCGCTGACCATCGCCTTCCTGATGCTGGTCACCGGCTGCTTCGCCGCGATCGTCCAGTGGCTCAACGCCAAGTTCGGGGCCGCCGGGCGCATCCTGGTCCTCGCGGTCCTGATGCTCCAGCTGACGTCGGCGGGCGGCACCTACCCCGTCCAGACCAGCCCCGGCTTCTTCAACGCCATCCACCCCTTCCTGCCGATGTCGTACGTCGTCGAGAGCCTGCGCCGCCTCATCACCGGCGGGGACCTCGCCCCGGTCTGGCAGGGCTGCGCCGTGCTGGCCGCCTTCACCGCGGGCGCCCTCGCCCTCACCGCGCTCGCCGCCCGCGGCAAGCAGGTGTGGACGATGGACCGGCTGCATCCAGAACTGAGCCTGTAGCCCGTGGGGAGCGGTTGACCTGTGAGAATCAGCGCCATGGAAAGCAGCAGCACCGGTACGGCCGCGGGCGGCGCCCGTCGCCAGGCCACGCGTCAGAAGCTCTACGAAGCGGCCGTCACCCTCATCGCGGAGCAGGGCTTCTCCGCGACCACGGTCGACGAGATCGCCGAACGGGCGGGCGTGGCGAAGGGCACCGTCTACTACAACTTCGCCAGCAAGAACGACCTCTTCGAGGAGCTGCTGCGGCACGGGGTCGGGTTGCTGACCGAGTCCCTGCGAACGGCGGCGGAAACCACCGAGGAGCGCGGCGGGACCAGGGTCGAGGCGCTCGACGCGATGATCCGGGCCGGCCTGGTGTTCATCGACCGCTACCCGGCCTTCACCCAGCTCTACGTGGCCGAACTGTGGCGGACCAACCGGACCTGGCAGTCCACCCTGATGGTCGTCCGGCGCGAGGCGGTCGCCGTCGTGGAGAACGTGCTGCGCGAGGGCGTGGAGCGCGGTGAGCTCAGCGCGGAGATCGACGTGCCGCTGACCGCCGCCGCGATGGTGGGGATGGTGCTGGTGGCCGCACTGGACTGGCAGTCCTTCCAGAGCGAGCGCTCGCTGGACGACGTCCACTCGGCGCTGTCGCTGCTGCTGCGGGGGCGGGTCAGCGGAAACCGCTGACGAGGCGGCGCCCCGGCCTGGCGGTCCCGCTCGGCAATGCGCGGCCCGGCAACGCGCCGCCCGGCAACGCGCGGCCCGGCAATGCGCCGCCCGGCAACGCGCCGCCCCGGCAATGCCCCGATCGGCGGTGCCGCCGGGGCGGTGGTGCCGCGTAGAACTGGTGGGGCGCCTGAGTATCCGTACCTAGACGCGGAAATGAGTACCTGCGCGGTTGGCCCAGACCTGCGCGGACACCAGACTGGGGGCAACGGACGGGGACCCGGCCCGCACCGCCGACACGGGGCGGCAGGTGTGGACCGGGTCTCTCCGACCGGGGGTGGGGAACGCGGCCGGCGCCGGGGCTCGGGGGGATCGAGCCCCTACGCCGGCCGCTCTTTTCGTTCCGGTGCCGGGCCCGCTCGGCGGCGGGCCCCGCCGCGTTTCAGCCGCGGCCCCGCAGCGGGAGACGGGCCTGGGCGCGGGACGAGGCGGCCGAGACCTTCTCGGTCAGCGCCGACCAGCGGGCCGAGGCGGCCCAGCGGACGCGCGCCGCCGAGCGGGGCAGGAACAGGGCCCGCAGGCGGGTGCCCCGGGAGACCCCGGCCAGCAGCTCCGCCCCGACCAGCCGGACGTCCGCCGCCAGGGCCCCGTACGAGGGCTCCGCGCCCGGCGGGGCGTACAGCGCGCGCT
>NZ_JAGGOW010000234.1 GCF_018614135.1 Streptomyces sp. ISL-66 | reverse complement strand
CGCCGGTGGAGCGGTGGCGGCCCGTGCCGGGCCGCTCCGCGTCGGAGCCGCCCGATCCGAGCGGGCCCGCGCCGGGGGCGTCCCGGCCGGCGCCGCCGTGCTGTGCCGCGGGCCGTTGGGGGTCGGGGGCGAGGCCCCCGCTGCGGGACGAAGCCTGGTGGGGGAAGGGCCCCTGCGGTCCCGTGCCGGTCCTGCGGGCTTCACCGGGTGCGGCTGCGGGGCCGCCGTGGCTCACGCCGGACCAGGGGTCGGCAGCCGGGTGGGATCCCGGGTTGACCCCCGGGTGGGATACCTGGCCGAAGTCGCCGGTACCCGCCCGGTTGCCGCCGGTGTCCGTTCCGGACGGGGCGCCGGTCGCGCCGGTGCCGGTGGTTGCGGCGCCGTGGGCTCCGCCGGGGGAGCCTCCCGGGCGGCGAGGGCTCGCTTCGGGCCAGGGGCCGGATGCCGAGCCGGGCCCAGCGCCGGGTCCTCGGGCTCCGCCGAGGGAACCGGTCTGGCCGGCCTGGCCGTCCCGGTTGCCGTGACTGCCGTGACTGGCGTGACTGCCGTGACTGCCGTGATTGCCGTGATTGCCTGGGCCGGTCTGGCCGCCTTGGTCGCCGTAGCCGCCATCGCTGCCCTGGCCGTCCTGGCTCGCGCCGGAGCCTGCTGCCGACCGGGAGCCGGGCACCGCACCGGCCCCGCCGGTCCCCGGGGCTCCGCCGTGGCTCACGCCGGTCCCCGGGCCGTTCCCCCGGGATACGCCGTGGTTCACGCCGGACCAGGGGTCGGCATCAGGGCGGGAGCCCGCGCCAGAGCCGGTTCCACCCGGGCTGTACCCCGCGCCGGAGCCGCCGGTCCCCGCGCCGGAGCCGTCGGTCCGGCCAGGGCGGGAGCCCGCGCCAGAGCCGGTTCCACTCGGGCTGGACCCCGCGCCGGAGCCAGTCCTGGGCCCGCTGGGCGCCGTACCGTCCGCGTCGGGGTCCTCGTCCGGGGTGGCCGTCCAGGTGTCGTCCGCCAGGGTGAGGGACAGGTGGCCCTCCAGGTCGGGGGTGAGCGGGCGGGGCCGGGGGGTCGGGCCCGACGCCAGGCGGAGGGTGGATTCGCCGATCCGCAGGAGTGCGCCCGGGGCCAGTGGCACCGGGGCGGCGCCGACCACCGCGCCGTCGAGGGTGGTGCCGTTCGTCGATCCGAGGTCGGCCACCGCCACCCGCCCGTCCGGCATGACGGTGACGGCGCAGTGCAGCCGCGAGACGTCGAGATCGTCCAGCGGGACGTCCGCGTCGGCCGAGCGCCCGATCCGGATCGCCCCCGGGTGCAGCAGATGTACTCCGCCCGCGTCGGGTCCGGCCACGACGTGCAGCCGGGGCACGTCCCCGGGCCCGGCGTCCGCCAGTACGTCGGGGCCGGGCAGGTGCAGCGAGAGCACCGCCCCGTCCACGAGCGGCGGTTCACCGAGTGCGCACCGCGCGGGATCGAGCCGCTCCGTACCGGCGTAGAGCACGACCGTGCCGCCGGTGTCCGGGCCGCCGACGGTCGCCGCGAGCCCGGAGGCCACCGCGGACAGCGCGGTGCCCGCGGGCGCGGTGACGAGCACGTCGCAGCTCGCCGGCGCGGCGGAGGTGGTGGAGGTGGCGGCCGGGTGGTGGCCGCTGCGCGGCCCCGAGCCAAGGACGGTCAGCCGGATCTGCATCGCCGTCAGCGGTCCCTTCTGCGCGGTGCGCGGTGTGTGCGCCCGGCAGGGATCCACGGGACAACGGCGTGAATGCCGTGCCCGTCCGCCCCCACCCGGCACGGACGCGTCGTCCGGTCAGGTCTGCCCGGAAGGCGGGGCTCCCGTCCCGGCCGTTCCGTACGGGTGCATCCTCGCACCTGTCGCGGACGACACGCCCGCCACCCACCGACAAGTGATCTTGATCGGTCGCGGACCCGCACCGGACCTGCGACCGGGCCGGTCGGATACGGACATCGGAGCGCGCAAAATCGCCCCTGGCATACGCCGCAAACTTCACCCTTCGCGCATATGTGCGGCAACCAACCTTCGGCGCCCGGCGTCTCTACTCGGGACACCCCCTAGAGTGGGCCGGAAAACCCATCGCCGAAATCGACACAGCAGGGAGCGCGCGACGTGCGGCCAGTCGGCAGCAAGTACCTGCTCGAGGAGCCGCTCGGACGCGGCGCCACGGGCACCGTCTGGCGCGCCCGCCAGCGGGAGGCCGCCGGTGCGGAGGCGGCAGTCGCCGGCCACCCCGGCGAGACCGTGGCCATCAAGGTCCTCAAGGAGGAGCTGGCCCAGGACGCGGACATCGTCATGCGCTTCCTGCGCGAGCGCTCCGTCCTGCTGCGCCTGACCCACCCCAACATCGTCCGCACCCGCGACCTCGTCGTCGAGGGCGATCTCCTCGCCCTGGTCATGGACCTCATCGACGGTCCGGACCTGCACAAGTACCTCCGCGAGAACGGGCCCTTCACCCCGGTCGCCGCGAGCCTGCTGACCGCCCAGATCGCGGACGCGCTCGCCGCCAGCCACGCCGACGGCGTGGTCCACCGCGACCTGAAGCCCGCCAACGTCCTGCTGGACGAGCGCGACGGCCAGATGAAGCCGATGCTCACCGACTTCGGCATCGCGCGGCTGGCGGACTCCCCGGGCCTGACGCGCACGCACGAGTTCGTCGGCACCCCGGCCTACGTCGCGCCCGAGTCCGCGGAGGGCCGCCCGCAGACCTCCGCCGTCGACATCTACGGCGCCGGCATCCTGCTCTACGAGCTCCTCACCGGCCGTCCGCCCTTCGCCGGCGGCAGCGCTCTCGAGGTCCTGCACCGCCACCTCAGCGAGGAGCCGCAGCGCCCGGCGAACGTGCCCGAGCCGCTGTGGACGGTCATCGAGCGCTGCCTGCGCAAGGAGCCGTACGAGCGCCCGAGCGCGCAGAGCCTGGCGCGCGGCCTGCGCGTCGTGGCCTGCGGCATCGGCGTGCACTCCACCGTCACCGAGGTCGAGGCCGCGCTCGGCGTCGGCGCGCTGCTCGCGCCGGACACCTCGCCCGCGCCGGTCCCCGCGACCCCGGGCGCGTACGGTTCGCCCGGCTCCTCGGACGCGACGCAGGTACTGCCCGGGGGCGGCGGAGCCTCCCCGATGGGGGCCTACGACCCGAACGGCATGACCAGCGTGCTGCCCCCGGTCGGTGCGGCCGACGCCACGTCCGTGCTGCCCTCCACCGGCGGCCCGGGCGGCGCACCCGGCCCGGATCCCACGTCGGTGATGCCGCCCGTGCAGCGGCCGGACCAGCCGCACCCGTGGCAGTCGCAGATGCAGGCGGCCCGCGACCGCAACGAGCAGACGCAGATGCAGTACCTCGACCCGAGCGAGGACCCGCTGCGACGGCGGCCGCAGCGGCAGGCGCCCGGGGCGCAGGCTCCGCAGCAGCAGCGCCCCCAGCAGCCTCAGCAGCAGCCGTACCGGCAGGGCCCGACGCCGCAACAGCAGCAGTACCAGCAGCCGCAGCGGCCTCAGCAGCCCCAGTCCCAGCAGTGCGGGCAGCAGCAGTTCGCGCCGCCGCCCCCGCCGCAGCACTACCAGCCGCAGCAGCACCAGCCCCAGCAGTACCAGCAGCCGCAGGGGCAGCCCCAGTACCGCCAGCCCCAGCCCCCGCCGCAGCAGCAGCCCCCGCAGGGCCCGCCGCCGCGGCAGCGGCCGGCCGAGCGCGAACCGCGTCGCCGCAGCGCGAACCCGGTCAAGATCCCGGGTCTGGGCTGCCTGAAGGGCTGCCTGGTGCTGATCCTGGTGTTCTTCGTCGCGGGCTGGCTGGTCTGGGAGCTGACCCCGCTCCAGGAGTGGGTCGGCACCGGCCGGGGCTGGTGGGACCAGGTGTGGACCTGGGGCACGGACGTCGTGGACTGGGTCGGCACGATCGGCGACGCCACGGGCCGTACGAACCCCTGAGCCGGCCCGAATCGGGCCCCGAGTCGGGCCCGGAGTCGCCGACTTCATGGATTTGTCGACTTCTGGGACGTGATTTCGCCCGCAGAAGTCAAGGTCGCCGCGATCCGTGGACTCCAACCCCCACCCGGCCGCGTAGCTTTGGCACGTACGCCAGCCGCTGAGGGAGCAGTCTTGGCACGGAAGATCGGCAGCCGGTACACCGCGCACCAGATCCTGGGGCGCGGCAGCGCGGGCACGGTATGGCTGGGCGAGGGGCCGGACGGCCCCGTCGCCGTCAAACTGCTGCGCGAAGACCTCGCGTCCGACCAGGAACTCGTCGGGCGGTTCGTCCAGGAACGCAGCGCGCTGCTCGGCCTGGAGCACCCGCACGTCGTCTGCGTCCGCGACCTCGTCGTGGACGGCAACGACCTCGCCCTCGTCATGGACCTCGTACGCGGTACGGACCTGCGCACGCGGCTCGACCGCGAGCGGCGGCTCGCCCCCGAGGCGGCCGTGGCGATCGTCGCGGACGTCGCCGACGCGCTGGCCGCGGCGCACGCGGCCGGGGTCGTGCACCGGGACGTCAAACCGGAGAACGTCCTCCTCGACATGCAGGGCCCGCTCGGGCCGGGCGGCGCGCATCCGGCGCTGCTCACCGACTTCGGCGTGGCCAAGCTCATCGACTCCCCGCGGCGGACCTCCGGCGGGCGGGTGCCCGCGCCCACCACACGGATCATCGGAACGCCGGACTACCTGGCGCCCGAGATCGTGGAGGGGCTGCCGCCGCGCGCCGCGGTGGACATCTACGCCCTCGCGACCGTGCTCTACGAGCTGCTCGCGGGTTTCACGCCGTTCGGCGGCGGGCACCCCGGGGCGGTCCTGCGCCGCCACGTGACCGAGACCGTGGTCCCGCTGCCGGGGATCCCCGACGAGCTGTGGCAGCTGATGGTCCAGTGCCTGGCGAAGGCCCCCGCCTCGCGGCTGCGCGCCTCGGAGCTCTCGCTGCGGCTGAGGGACCTGCAGCCGCTGCTCGCCGGGATGCCGCCGCTGGACGTGGACGAGCCGGACGAGCCGGAGCCGGCCGAGTCGCCGGAGCCGGAGTCCGCGGCCGATCCGGTCCGGCGGCGGGGCGTGGTCCCGCTGGTGCCCGGCTCCGGTTCCGGGGCGGACTCCAACCGCGACACCCACACGTCCATGCGGGTGCCGGGGCCCGACGAGCTGGCGGGGGGCGCACTGGGCACGGCCCGGGTCCCGCGCCCGGCGGGCGGCCACCGGCCGGGCTCCGCCCGGCACCGGGCGGAGACGGTGCGCAAGCGGCGGCTGGCGCTGTCGGCCGCGGCCGTCGCGCTGGCCGTGGCCGTCGGCGTCGGCAGCTGGCTCGCGGTCTCCTCGGACTCCGAGGCGCCGCCGGACAGCAAGCAGTCGGGCCCCGCCGCCCCGTAGCCCGGGGACGGGGGACCGGGGAGCAGGGGGACCGGGAGGCCGGGCCCGCCGGGCCCCCCAGGGGCCTACGCGCCCACGAGTTCCGGGTGCCAGCGCCGCGCCACCGTCGGGTGGGCGCGGACCCAGCCCTTCAGCTCGTTGCGGCCGTACTGCGCGTGCAGCGGGTTCGACGCGTCGTGCGCGACGCCCGGCGCCGACCGCAGGTAGTCGCCCGGGACCGTCTCGATCACCGCGTCCAGCCGCGGGTTGTAGAAGAACGGCACCGAGTACCGCTCCACCGCCCCCCGCGGGCTGACCACCCGGTGGTCCGTCGCCGTCAGGTACCCCTCGGTCGCGATCTCCAGCAGCTCGCCCAGGTTCACCACGAAGGCCCCGGGCAGCGGCGGGATGTCGACGTAGGCCCCGTCCCGGACCACCTGGAGCCCGCCCACCGAGTCCTGCAGCAGCAGGGTCAGGAAGCCGTAGTCCTTGTGCGCCCCGACCCCCTGGTCGGTGCCCGTCGGCGCGGCTCCCGGGTACCGGATCAGCTTCGTGTGCAGGTGGGGGCGGTCCGCGAAGGCCGCGTCGAAGAAGCCGGGGGGCGCCCCGATCGAGGCCAGCAGCTCCTGGAGCAGGCGGTGCGCGACCGCCGCCAGCCGGGCCTGCCACTCCAGCACCGCGCCCCGCAGCTCGGGCAGCGCCGCCGGCCACTGGTTCGGACCCTCCAGCCACAGGTACGCCGGGTCGTCCGGCCCCACCACCGGCGCCGGCCGCTCCGCGCCCACGTCCAGCTGGTCCCGCCAGTCGAAGGCGCCGCCCGTCAGCTCGTGGCCGATGCGGGTGTACCCGCGGAAGTGCGGGGAGTTCAGATTGCTCACGGCCAGCCGGTCGGCCTCCGGGAGCGCGAAGAAAGCCCTGGTCAGCTCCAGGATGCGGGAGGTCTCGGCGGCGGTGACGCCGTGCCCGGTGAGGTGCAGGAAACCGCTGTCCCGGGCGGCCGCGTGCAGCTGCTCGCGGAACGAGTCGCGCAGGGCCGGATCGTCGGCCTGGGAGAGGTCCAGGACCGGGAGGGAGGGCTCCGGCGCGGCGGGCGCTGCGGGCCCGGCGGAAGACGGGAAGGACGACGAGGGGTCGGAAGAAGGCGCGGACGGCATGACGGCTCCGTTTCGGATGTCACGGGGTCCTGTCCCCAGGGGTGGCGGGGACCGCGGCCTGGGGAGGGGCCGCCGGCAGGGTTGGCGCCGGGGCCGCGAGGGCCGCGTGCAGGACCAAGTCGGATCGGGGTGGATCAGGCTTGGAGCAGGTCCGGCGGCAGACAGCTCGTCGTCGTGACGCGCATGTGGTCCACATGGCGGCGCTTGACGAGGAGGACGGTCATACGGTGAGCGTACGCCCGTCCGTCCCGCCACCAGAACGGGTGATTCGGCCTGGCCGGAGAGCGGCCCCCGGGAACCGGCTACGCTGGACCCGTGGCAGTCGTCGATGTTTCCGAAGAGCTCAAGTCCCTCTCCTCGACCATGGGGTCGATCGAGGCCGTCCTGGACCTCGACAAGCTGAGGGCGGATATCGCCGTGCTCGAGGAGCAGGCCGCCGCGCCGTCCCTGTGGGACGACCCGGAGGCCGCCCAGAAGATCACGAGCAAGCTTTCGCACCTCCAGGCAGAGGTCCGCAAGACCGAGAACCTGCGGGGACGCATCGACGACCTCGCGGTGCTGTTCGAGCTCGCCCAGGAGATGGACGACGCGGACACCCTCGTGGAGGCGGAGGCCGAGCTGGTCTCCGTACGCAAGGCGCTGGACGAGATGGAGGTCCGCACCCTGCTCTCCGGCGAGTACGCCGAGCGCGAGGCGCTGGTCAACATCCGTGCCGAGGCCGGCGGCGTGGACGCCTCCGACTTCGCCGAGCGCCTCCAGCGCATGTACCTGCGCTGGGCCGAGCGCCACGGCTACCCGACCGAGATCTACGAGACCTCGTACGCGGAAGAGGCCGGCATCAAGTCGACCACCTTCGTGGTCAAGGCCCCGTACGCGTACGGCACCCTCTCCGTGGAGCAGGGCACCCACCGCCTCGTCCGGATCTCGCCCTTCGACAACCAGGGCCGGCGCCAGACCTCCTTCGCGGGCGTCGAAGTGCTGCCGGTCGTCGAGTCCAGCGACCACGTCGAGATCGACGAGGGCGAGCTGCGCATCGACGTGTACCGCGCCTCGGGCCCCGGCGGCCAGGGCGTCAACACCACCGACTCGGCGGTGCGCATCACGCACCTGCCGACCGGCATCGTCGTGTCCTGCCAGAACGAGCGCTCGCAGATCCAGAACAAGGCCAGCGCCATGAACGTCCTCCAGGCCAAGCTGCTCGAGCGGCGCCGCCAGGAGGAGAAGGACAGGATGGACGCCCTCAAGGACGGCGGCAGCTCCTGGGGCAACCAGATGCGGTCCTACGTCCTGCACCCGTACCAGATGGTCAAGGACCTCCGGACGGAGTTCGAGGTCGGCAACCCGCAGGCGGTGCTCGACGGCGAGATCGACGGCTTCCTCGAGGCCGGCATCCGCTGGCGCAAGCAGCAGGAGCAGGCCGCGTAAGCGTCGCGCGGAGCGAGCGGGGACACCCGAGCGGACACGAACGAACGCGAAAGGGGCCCGGACACCGTGCAGGTGTCCGGGCCCTTCCGTCGCTGGAGGAGCTACGCGGTCTGCTGGGCCACCAGTGCCAGAGCGGCCACCAGGATCACCAGCAGCGCGATGAGCGCCACCGGAGTCAGGCCGCCGGAGGGGCCCTCCTGCTGGAGGCGCTCCCTGCTCGCCCGGCACACCCGGCAGCGGCCCTGGCTGACGGGTGCGGCGCAGTTCGCGCACACGAGCCGGTCAAATGTCATGCGCTCCTCCTTTCGTCCCCTCGGTTACAACGGCAGGCGGTACGAGTCCGTTCCCCCACCACTGTGCCAGCTCCGCCGACATTAGGCGCGGCCCGTCCGTACAAGCTCGGTCGCGCACCCCTCGGACCAGGGGATATATCGGGCAACTCCGGACCTCGGGTCCACACCTCGCGCCTGTTCGCGTATGGTCACGCACACCTACTCCCGGCGACCGTGGTGCACACCGTGATCCGATTCGACAACGTCTCCAAGTCCTACCCGAAGCAGAGCCGTCCCGCACTCAGAGATGTCTCCCTGGACATCGCGAAGGGCGAGTTCGTCTTCCTGGTCGGCTCCTCCGGCTCCGGCAAGTCCACCTTCATGCGGCTCATCCTGCGCGAGGAGCGGGCGAGCCAAGGCCAGGTCCACGTCCTGGGCAAGGACCTCGCCAGACTCTCCAACTGGAAGGTTCCGCACATGCGGCGCCAGCTGGGGACCGTCTTCCAGGACTTCCGGCTCCTGCCGAACAAGTCGGTGGCCGAGAACGTGGCCTTCGCCCAGGAGGTCATCGGCAGGCCGCGCGGCGAGATCAAGAAGGCCGTCCCCCAGGTCCTCGAACTCGTCGGCCTCGGCGGCAAGGAGGACCGGATGCCCGGCGAGCTCTCCGGCGGTGAGCAGCAGCGCGTGGCCATCGCCCGCGCCTTCGTCAACCGGCCGGCCCTGCTGATCGCGGACGAGCCCACCGGCAACCTGGACCCCCAGACCTCCGTCGGCATCATGAAGCTGCTGGACCGGATCAACCGGACCGGCACCACCGTGATCATGGCGACCCACGACCAGCAGATCGTCGACCAGATGCGCAAGCGCGTCATCGAACTCGAACAGGGCCGACTCGTGCGCGACCAGTCGCGCGGCGTCTACGGCTACCAGCACTGAAAGGTCCCTGAGACGCAATGCGCGCCCAGTTCGTCATGTCGGAGATCGGCGTCGGTCTCCGTCGCAATCTCACCATGACCTTCGCGGTCATCATCTCCGTGGGCTTGTCGCTGGCCCTGTTCGGCGGTTCCCTGCTCATGCGCGAGCAGGTGAGCACGATGAAGGGCTACTGGTACGACAAGGTCAACGTCTCCGTCTACCTCTGCAACAAGAACGACGCGGAGGCCGCCGGCGGGACGTCCTGCTCCAAGGGTGCGGTGACCCCGGAGCAGAAGCAGGCCCTGGAGGCCGAGCTCAAGGGCATGGACCTCGTCGAGAACGTCACCTACGAGTCCGCCGACGAGGCCTTCAAGCACTACCAGTCGCAGTTCGGCCACACCGCCCTGGCCGCCTCCATCACCCCGGACCAGATGCAGGAGTCCTTCCGGGTCAAGCTCAAGCAGCCCGAGAAGTACAAGGTCATCACGACCTCCTTCTCCGGCCGTGACGGAGTCCAGTCCGTCGAGGACCAGAGCACGGTCATAGACAACATCTTCAGACTCCTCGGCTACCTCAACTGGGCCGCCCTCGGCATCATGCTGATCATGCTGATCGTGGCGCTGCTGCTGATCGTCAACACGGTGCGCGTCTCCGCCTTCAGCCGTCGGCGCGAGACCGGGATCATGCGGTTGGTGGGCGCCTCCAGCTTCTACATCCAGGTGCCGTTCATCATGGAGGCCGCCTTCGCCGGCCTCATCGGCGCGGTCTTCGCCTGCGTGATGCTCGGCGCGGGCCAGTACTTCGTGATCGACCACGGCGCCGCGCTGCGCGACAAGTTGGAGCTGATCAACTTCATCGGCTGGGACTCCGTCCTGACCAAGCTGCCGCTGGTGCTCGTCATCGGGGTGCTGATGCCTTCGCTGGCGGCCTTCATCGCGTTGCGCAAGTACCTGAAGGTGTGACGAGCGCCCCGCGAGCGGAACGGCCAACCGTCCGTACCGCCGCGGGGCTTGTCCTAGACTCGGCGCCATGCCGGCTCTGCCCGTCTTCTGTCTCCGGCCCCGCGACCTGCGTCGCGGGGCCGCTTTGACGTTGGCCTTCTGCGCGGCCGTCGGCGCCGGGGTCTGCACGGGTAGTTGGGCCCCCGGCCGCGGTGACGGCGCCGGGTCCTCGACCGTCCTGGCGATCCGTACGGGTTCCCCCGCGGGCTCGGCCACGGGCGTGGTTACGGGCTCGGGCGCACCCGCCGACCGGGACGCGGTGGCCCGCGCCGCCGCGCAGGCCGCCGCCGAGGGCAAGTCGGGCAAGCAGGCCGCCGAGGACGTGGTCAGCCGCAGCGGGGACCGCTGGGGCATGGTCTACGACCAGAGCGAGTACGAGGCCTTCTCCGACGAGCTCGACGGCCGCTGGACCGGGGTCGGCCTGTGGGCCGTGCGGACGCGCGACGACCACATCGCGATCGACCGGGTCCAGCCCGGCGGCCCCGCCGACCGGGCCGGCTTGCGCGGCGGGGACCGGCTGCTGAGCGTCGACGGGCAGGGTGTGACCGGGCTCCGGGTCGCCGAGGTGGTGGCCCTGCTGCGCGGCGCGGCCGGCACCCCCGTGGTGCTGAAACTGACCCGGGACGGCGCGGACCTCACTGAGACCGTGCGGCGCGAGGAGCTGCGCGCCGAGCCGGTGACCGTACGGGAGATCCCGGGCGGCATCACCGTGATCAAGGTGGCCTCCTTCACCCGTGGCTCCGGTGACCGGGTCCGGGCCGCCGTCCGCGCGGCCCCGCCCGGCGGCGGTTTCATGCTCGATCTGCGAGGCAACACCGGCGGCCTGGTGACCGAGGCGGTGACGGCCGCTTCCGCTTTCCTGGACGGCGGGCTCGTGGCGACGTACGACGTGCGCGGCGACCAGCGCGCGCTCTACGCCACCCCGGGCGGCGATACGGCCCGGCCGCTGGTGGCGCTGATCGACGGCGGCACGATGAGCGCGGCCGAGCTGGTGACCGGCGCGCTCCAGGACCGGGGCCGCGCGGTGGCGGTCGGCACCCGCACCTTCGGCAAGGGCTCGGTGCAGATGCCGACGGAGCTGCCGGACGGTTCGGTGGCGGAGCTGACGGTGGGCACGTACCGCACTCCGGGGGGCCGGAGCCCGGACGGCGGCGGCATCGCGCCGGACCTGACGGCGGCGGACAGGACCGAGGAACGGGCCCGCGCGGTATTGAGTGGCCTCGGGGTGGGTCGGTAGTGCGAAAATGACCGCACTATGGCTAAGGAAACAGGGCGCAAGCTGATCGCCCAGAACAAGAAGGCGCGGCACGACTACACGATCATCGACACCTACGAGTGCGGTCTCGTGCTCACCGGTACCGAGGTCAAGTCCCTGCGCCAGGGCCGTGCCTCGCTGGTGGACGGCTTCGTGTCGGTGGAGAGCGGCGAGGCCTGGCTCTACAACGTGCACGTGCCCGAGTACAGCCAGGGCACCTGGACCAACCACAGCGCGCGCCGCAAGCGCAAGCTGCTCCTGCACCGCGAGGAGATCGACAAGCTGGACTCGAAGACGGGGGAGACGGGCAACACGATCGTGCCGCTCTCCCTGTACTTCAAGGACGGCCGGGCGAAGATCGAGATCGCGCTGGCGAAGGGCAAGAAGGAGTACGACAAGCGCCAGGCCCTGCGGGAGAAGCAGGACACGCGCGAGACGAACCGGGTGATCTCGGCCGTGAAGCGCAAGGAGCGCGGTCGGCTTTAATCTCCTGGCACAGCGCGCTCCACGTCGCGTACCATGGGCATCAGCACCACACGCTTGCGGTCTGCGAGTGGGTGGTGGCTGTGCGAGCAGGACTCAACTGAATAGTGTGAAACATGGGGATGATCGGTTTCGACAGCGGATGTCGATGTAGGGGAAGCGAGCCGAGGAAGCGGCAATGATCTCGTTAACCATATGTCGCAAACAATAATCGCCAACTCCAAGAGCGATAACTCCCGCTTCACCCTCGCTGCCTAATAACAGTGAGCTGAAGCCTCTGTGAGGAGCGTCAGCCCGGAAGTGGTCCCGGTCCGGATCCTGGCGTCAATTAGGGATCTAAACCTCTAGCCCCGGTCGCGGGGACTTGAGGGAAATCAAACAGCGACTGAGCCCGTCGGAGACTTGTCCGTGTGATCTCCGGGGCTGAGAAAAGCGCAGCGGAATGCGCTCGGAGAAGCCCTACCTCTGCACCGTTGGACGCGGGTTCGATTCCCGCCATCTCCACTCATCCCATGTGGGCAAAGGCCCCCCGACCTGCGAAAACTTCGCGAGGATGGGGGGTCTTCGTCATGCGGGAGCACGGCGGAGCACCACCCCTCCGGCAGCGTGGCGGATGCGGCAGCGGCGTCAGGTGCCTGGGCGTGGCGGGTGGTCGCCGTCTGGAGTGATGACCTCGATTGCGCAACAAGGCTTCTGAACGCCTCGTTTGATGCGTGCGTCTGCCGTCAGCAGGGGGACGCCCAGTGTTTCGGCGAGGGCGACGTAGGTGGCGTCGTAGGCAGAGAGATTGGCGTACAGCTTACGGACCCGGGGGAGCAGGAGGCCTGTCTCGTGCCGCTGCAGGCGCAACCCTTGGTAGGTCTTGAAGTGCTCGTCGAGACTCGTTGGGTCGATTTTGGCGCCGTGTGCCAGGCCCAGAAGAGCGGAGGCGATTTCGGTGTCCAGCAGGTAGGGGGCGGCGAGAGTGTCTTCCTCGCCGATGCGCCGGCGGGCGGCGGCGCCCCGAGAGCCCCTGTCCGTGAGGAACAGGACCAGGGCGGAGGAGTCTACGACGATCAACGGCCCGCCCTGCCTGCGTCGATAGCGTCGAGGACGTCCTGGATGTCGATGTCCTCGGTGGCGTAGCGCTCGGCACGGTCGGCCATTTCGGCGAGCGTGGGCTGGGTGGCTTCGCGGGTGACGAGGCTGAGCAGGTAGGCCTGGAGGGACTGTCCGGCCTCAGCGGCGCGGACCTTTATGCGGCGGGCGATGTCGTCGGGGACCTCACGGATCGTAAATGCAGTCATGACTGCATTTTATCGTCAATGCAGTCACTTCGCAGTCGCTCGACCGAGGGGACATCCGTGCTCCCGGCGGGAGCACGGGCCGTGCCGTCCGATGCCGTCCCGTGCTGTCCGGTGTCGTCTTGTGCCGCTATGCCCGGCGCGAAGCCGGTCTGCTCGGGTCGCATACGGCCATGCGTGCGGGTTCGATTCCCGCCATCTCGGTGGCTGGTCAGTAGTGGTAGCGCGCCTTGAGGATCTTTACTTCCTTGTCATCGACGCGGTACACGAGCCGGTGTTCGTCATCGATGCGGCGGGACCAGTAGCCGGACAATTCGCCCTTCAAGGGTTCGGGCTTGCCGGTCCCGGCGAACGGGGTGCGCTGGATCTCGCCGATCAGACGCGTGATTCTGACGGCCTTCTTTCGGTCGGACGTCAGCCAGAACAGGAAGTCCTCCCAGGCGTCGGGATCGAAGCTGACGCCCCTCACTCGTCACCTGCCGCGTCGGCTGTCAGGGACTCCAGCTCCTCCATGGTCTTGGTGGTCCCGGCGTCGCCTGCCTTGTCACGGGCGACGGCCTCCATCAGGCGGCGGGCGTTGGCGGGGGAGCGCAGCAGGTAGACGGTCTCCTGCCAGGACTCGTAGTCCTCGGCGGACATCAGGACGGCGTCACCCGCGTTGGAGGTGATGCGCGTGACGGTGTGGTCAGCGGCTACCTCCTTGATGAGCTTGAACAGGTTGGCGCGTGCGGTGGTCGCCGAGACGGCGGGTGTGGACACGAGCACCCCCTCCTATGTACAGAAATTCGGTACGTACCGCTTCTCGGTACATGTGGAGGCTATCACCTGTACCGGATTCCCGTACATGGGTGAGTGTTCGGTATCAGTCCAATCCCGTAGTCAGCTCTGGCCACGGCTTCGATTCCCGCCATCTCCACAACCCCCATGTTGGGGTAAAGGCCCCGCGGCCATCAGGCTGCGGGGCCTTTGTCATGCCCGTCAGTAGCGGTAGCGGGCCTTCAGGCGTCCTCGCGGTCGCGGGCGGCCGCTTCCGTGAGGCGCTTCGCGTTCTCCGGGGAGCGGAGCGGGTGGACGGTGCCAAGGAGGAGGGCCAGGAGCGCCG
>NZ_JAGGOW010000233.1 GCF_018614135.1 Streptomyces sp. ISL-66 | reverse complement strand
GCCCTGGCCCTGGCCCTGGCCCTGGCCCCGACCCTGGCCCCGGCCCCGAGGCGGACCCCGGCAGCGGCAACCGCGCCCGCAGTGGCTCCGGAGCCGACGGAACCGGCACCGGTCCCGTCGATGTCCGCCGGGAGTTGCGCGAAGCGGCCGCCGCGAGCTTCGTGCTGCTGGAGAACCGGGGCGTATTGCCCCTGGATCCCGGTCGGCTGACGAGCATCGCCGTGATCGGGGTGCACGCCGACGCCCCCCGGGTACAGGGCGGCGGCAGCTCCGAAGTGTTCCCGCAGAGGGTGGTCGGTCCGCTCGACGGCCTGCGGGGCGCGCTGCCGCCCCGGGTCCGGGTGGTGTACGAGCCCGGCCCCGCGCCCGAGGGCAGCGGCGGGCAGGCGCCACTGGGCGCACGGCACGCCCGCGACCCGGAGAGCGGTGCCCCGGGCGTGCGGCTGCGCGTGCTCGATGCCACCGGCGCGGTGCTGTCCTCGGCGCACCAGCCCTCGGGCCGGGTCCTGGAACCCGCCTTGCCGCCCGGCGCCCACACCATCGAGCTCACCGCCGTACTCCACCCCGACGCCACCGGCCCCTGGACCCTCGGGGTCGGCGGATTCGGCGCACTCCTCCTCACCGTGGACGAAACGACCGTGCTCGCGGGCGAGTTCCCGCCGGAGACCGACGACCCGGCCGTCATCCACGTCCGCCCGCCCCAGCACACCGCCCGGATCCCGCTCACCGCCGGACGCCCCGTCCGTGTCCTGGCCCGCCGCGAGCTCGCTCCTGGCACCGGCCGGGCCACCGTCCTCAGCGCCGGCCCGCCCGTCCCCGACCCGGCCGAGGCGCGCGCCGCGGCCGTGACCGCCGCCCGGGCCGCCGACGCCGCCGTCGTGGTCGTCGGCACCACCGAGGGCGGCGAGTCCGAGGGCTTCGACCGCGATGCTCTTCTACTGCCCGAGCCCCAGGACCAGTTGGTGGCGGACGTCCTCCGTGTGAACCCCCGTACCGTCGTCGTGGTCAACTCCGGCGGTCCCGTCGAACTGCCCTGGCGCGCAGCCGCCGGCGCGGTGCTCCTCGCCTGGTTCCCCGGCCAGGAAGCCGGGCACGCCCTCGCCGATGTCCTCCTCGGCCGCACCGAACCGGGCGGCCGCCTCCCCACCACCTGGCCCGCCACCCTCGCCCGGGCACCCGTGCACACCACCCGGCCCACCGAAGGCCGCCTCCCCTACGAGGAAGGCCTGCACATCGGCCACCGCGCCTGGCTGCGCGCGGGTGCGGAGCCCGCGTACTGGTTCGGGCACGGACTGGGCTACACCACCTGGGAGTTCGAGCGGATCGGCGCACCCGAGCCGACGGACCGCGACGCGGCCGGCACCGGCACCGGCACCGGCACCGGCACCGGCACCGGCACCGGCACCGACATCGGTATCGGCGCCGGCATCAGTGACGATGACGGATACGCGATCCCCGTGTCCCTGCGCAACACGGGCGGCCGGCGCGGCCGTCAGGTCGTCCAAGTCCACCTGTCCCGCCCCGACTCGGCGGTCGACCGCCCGGTCCGCTGGCTCGCGGGATGGGCGGCGGTCGAGGCGGATCCGGGCGAGCGGGTGACGGCGTACGTACGGATCCCCGTGCGCGCCCTCCAGTACTGGTCCGCGGACTCCGGGAGCTGGATCACCGAGCCGGGCCGCTTCGGAGTACTCGCCGGTCACAGCGCGGGCGACCTCCCGCTGCGGGGTGCCCTCGAGGTCTGATCCCCGGCGGCTACAGTGCCGCCATGGACGGAACGAGCACGGGGGCCGGGACGGCGCCGACCCTGGAAGACGTGGCCCGCGCGGCCGGGGTGTCCCGGGCCACGGTGTCCCGTGTGGTCAACGGCGTCCGCAATGTGGACCCGGTCATCCAGCAGACGGTCCAGCGGGCCGTCGAGGCGACCGGGTACGTGCCGAACCGGGCCGCCCGCTCGCTGGTGACCCGGCGTTCGGGCGCGGTCGCGCTGGTGGTCTCGGGCGCGGGAGCCGGCGCCGACCGGGTGTTCCAGGACCCGTTCTTCGGACGGGTGGTGAGCGGGGTCGTACGGGCGCTGCGGCCGCGCGGGGTGCACCCGGTGCTGATGTTCGCCGACGGGGAGGCCGACCGCGTGCAGGTGCTCGGGTACCTCGCCCAAGGCGGCGCCGACGGTGCGCTGCTCGTCACCACCGACGGTCACGACCCCCTGCCCGGCCTGCTCGCGGCCGCGGGCCTGCCCGCGGTGCTCTTCGCGCGGCCCGCGCCGCCGGTACCGCTGGACTGGGTCGACCTGCGCCACCGCGAGGGCGGTGCGCTGGCCGCGCGGCACCTCCTCGCCGGGGGCCGCCGGCGGCTCGTCGCGATCGGCGGGCCCGCGGACGTGCCGGCGAGCCGGGAGCGGGTCGCGGGCTTCCGGGAGGCGTTGCCGGGAGGCGCGGTACCCGTGGCCGAGGCGGACTTCACGCTGGACGGGGGCGAGCACGCGATGCGGGTGCTGCTGGCCGAACAGCCGGACCTGGACGGGGTGTTCGCGGCGAACGACCTGATGGCGCAGGGCGCCTGCCTGGTGCTCCGCGAACACGGCCGCCGGATCCCCGAGGACGTGGCGGTGGTCGGGTTCGACGACTCCGGCGCGGCGGTGGCGGCCAGACCCCGCCTGACGACGGTCCGTCAGCCGGTGGAGGACATGGCGGCGGAGATGGTCCGCCTCCTCCTGGACCGCGTCACGGGCACGGCCGCCCCGGCTTCCGAGGGCGTCCTCTTCGACCCGGAACTCGTGATCCGCGACTCGGCCTGAGTCCGAGCCCGCCCCAGGGACGCCGGTGGCCGGTCGCCGGTTGTTGGCCATTGGCCGTAGCCGCGGCCCCGCCCGTCCAGCCGGCCCCGCCCGTCCAGTCGGCCCCGCCCGTCCAGCCGGACCCGGGCTCCGCCCGGCCACGGTGGCCGGACGGCGGCCCGCCGCGTCCCCGCGCGGCCGGATGTGCGAAAGAGACGGCTAACCCCGACGCCTTGCCGCGCCCGCCGCCGTGCCAGACGCCGACGCCCCGCGGACCTCCAGGGCCGTCTGCCAGCCCGGTGCCTCCGACGGGGGGCCCGGTGGGGTGCGGCGGCCGCCCGTCGTGAAGAAGGCCGCCAGGGGGAGGGTGGCCGCGCCCACCGTGACCGCGTCCGGGCCCAGTTGGCCCATTTCGATGGTGACCCGCGCGGCCGGGTGGCGCAGGGAGTACCGCGTCGCGTGTTCCCGTACCGCCGGGAGGATGTACGGGCCCAGCATCAGGCCCGCCCAGCCGCCGATGAGGATCCGCTCGGGCTGGAAGAGGTTGATCACGTCCGAAAGGCCCGCGCCCAGGTACTCCGCGGTCTCCTCGAGGACCTCCAGGGCGACCCGGTCGCCGCCGTGCGCCGCCGCCAGCAGCGCGGCCAGCGCGTCCTCCTCGTCCACCGCTCCGGCCCCGGGGTCCCCGCCCCGCTCCGCCCAGCGCGCGAGCAGCGACTCCGCGCCCGTGTACGCCTCCAGGCACCCCAGCGCACCGCAGCGGCAGCGCCGCCCCCGGACCTGGACCGTCAGGTGGCCCCACTCCAGCGGGGCTCCCTCGGTGGGGCCTCCGCCCGGGGAACCGTCGGTGATCAGGCTCGCGCCGACGCCGGAGCCGAAGAGCACGACCACCGCGTCCCGCGCGCCGCGTCCCGCGCCGAACCACATCTCCGCCTGGCCGAGCGTGCGCGCGCCGTTGTCGATGATGTACGGGACCTCGTCCGGCACGGCCTTCGTCGCGCGCAGCAGAGCCTCCAGCGGGACCGCTTCCCAGCCGATGGTCTGGCCGTGCACCACGGTGCCGCCCGGCGCGTCGCGGTCCACTATGCCGGGTACGCCGATGCCGACCCCGAGGAGCCGGTCCGTGCCGACCCCGGCCTCCGCGAGCACGGTGGCGATCCCGGTCCGCACGTGGTCGACGATCGGGCCGACGTCGTAGCAGCCGCGCGGCTGCAACGGGAGCTCGGTGCGGGCCAGTTCGGTGAGGGTGAGATCGAACAGCTCGACCCTGACCCGGGTTTCGCCGACATCGATGCCGATCATGTGCGCACTGCCGGGGGCGACGCGCAGCAGTGTTCGCGGGCGGCCGCCGTCCGAGTCGACGATGCCGGCCTCCTCCAGCAGGGCGTCCGCGACGAGTTCGCCGACGACGTTGCTGACGGATCCCGAGCTCAGCCCGGTCGCCGGGCCGAGCTCCTGCCGGCTCATCGGCCCGCCGAAGTACAACCGCTGCAGCACGGCGCTGCGGTTGCCCCTCCGCAGGTCCCGCACCGTACGTCCACTGCGCGCCGTGGTCATGTGGCTCCTTCCGCCCTGACGTCGATCGCAACATACCCTTGCGCGACCCCTTGACGCGACCCTTTCACGAGGCTTAACTCACGTCCTAATTTAAGGCCTGGATCAAATGGAGGGGCCAAGTACCCGGTTGGGGCCTGGTACTCGCGCCGTCCCGCAGGCCTTTCTGTCCGAGCCTTGCCGAAAGGGACCGAGCCGCCATGCGCAGAACCCGAGCCGCCGCCGTCACCGCCCTCACCGTCTCCATGCTCGCAGCCGCGACCGCTTGCGGGGGCGGATCGGCCAACGAGGGCGGATCCAACACCGCCCCCAAGGAGCTCACCTACTGGTCCTCCAACCAGGGTCCCGACATCGCGGCGGACCAGGCGACCCTCGGCCCGGAGCTGAAGAAGTTCGAGGAGCGGACCGGCATCAAGGTCAAGCTGGAAGTGGTCCCCTGGTCGGACCTGCTCAACCGGATCCTCGCGGCCACCGCCTCCGGGCAGGGCCCGGACGTCCTGAACATCGGCAACACCTGGTCCTCCTCCTTGCAGGCCACCGGCGCCCTGCTGCCCTGGGACGCCAAGAACTTCGACGCCATCGGCGGCAAGGACCGCTTCGTCGAATCGGCGATCGGCTCGGCCGGCGCCGCCGGCAAGGATCCGGCCGCCGTCCCGCTGTACTCGATGTCCTACGCGCTCTACTACAACAAGAAGATGTTCCAGGAGGCGGGCATCGAGAAGCCCCCGGCCACCTGGGACGAGATGGTCACCATCGGCCAGAAGCTGTCCAAGGACGGCAAGTGGGCGCTCGGCGCCGAGGGTTCGAACCTCTCCAACAACATCCACCAGGCCTTCGTCTTCTCCCAGCAGCACGGCGCGAGCTTCTTCGACGCCTCCGGAAAGCCCACCTTCGACACACCCGCCAACGTCGAGGCCGTGAAGCAGTACGTCGACCTGATGGCCAAGGACAAGATCATCGCGCCGGGCAACGCGGAGTACGACAAGAACCAATCCCTCCAGGACTTCGCCAACGGCAAGACCGCGATGGTCCTGTGGCAGAGCGCGGCCAGCAGTTTCAAGACCCAGGGGATGAAGGAGGGCGACTGGGGAGTCGCCCCCGTCCCTGTCCCGGCCGGAGGAACCCCCGGCGCCGGCAAGAACGTCAACTCCATGGTCGCCGGCATCAACATGGCCGTCTTCAAGAACACCGACAACATCGACGGCGCCCTGAAGTTCGTGAAGTTCATGACCAGCGACGACGAGCAGAAGCTCCTCAACAAGACCTACGGCTCCATCCCGCCCGTCAAGGCCGCCCAGACCGACCCCGCCTTCTCCAACGCCGACCTCACGGTGCTGCGCGAGACGCTCTCCACCAGCGCCGCCCCGCTCCCGCAGGTCCCCGAGGAGTCGCAGTTCGAGACCGCCGTCGGCACGGCCGTCAAGGAACTCTTCGCCGAGGCCGCCGCCGGCCGCCCGGTGACCGAGGAATCGGTCAAGGCGCGCCTGACCAAGGCCCAGCAGCAGATGCAGAAGTGAGCACCGGTCCATGCCCGTGACAGAACAGCCGATCGCCCCGGCGGGCGAGGCCCGGCGCCCGCCCGCACGCGTGCGCCGCCCCGCCGGCGCGGGCCGCCCCGGCC
>NZ_JAGGOW010000232.1 GCF_018614135.1 Streptomyces sp. ISL-66 | reverse complement strand
GCCTGGAAGGTGCGCTTGGCCGGGTTGCCGCCGGTCCGCTTCGCCGCCTGCGGCAGGGAGTCGCGGATCAGCTCGACGAGCCGCGCGCTGTTGGTGAAGGGTTCCTTGACCCGCTCGCGGACCACCGCGGACACGATCCGCTTGGCCTGCTTCTCCTCGCCGTACTGGCGCAGGATCCGGACGAGCTCGCCGGGCGGGTAGGTGTTGAGGACCTCCGCCGCGCTGATCCCGGTCGTCTGGTCCATCCGCATGTCCAGGGGCGCGTCCTGCGCGTAGGCGAAGCCGCGGTCGGCCTCGTCCAGCTGCATGGAGGAGACGCCGAGGTCGAAGAGGATGCCCTGGACGGTGGGGATGCGCAGGCCGTCCAGTACGTCGGCCAGGTCGGCGTAGATGGCGTGGACGAGGGTGACCCGGTCCCCGAAGGGCGCGAGGCGCTCCCCCGAGAGGCGCAGGGCTTCCTTGTCGCGGTCGAGGCCGATGAGGTGGACCTCGGGGAACCGGGTGAGCAGGGCCTCGCTGTGGCCGCCGAGGCCGAGGGTGCAGTCGACGACGACGGCCCCGGGCCTCTCCAGTGCCGGGGCCAACAGGTCCAGGCACCGCTGGAGCATCACCGGGACGTGTCGGGACTCGCTAGTCAAAGCGCCCTCTCAGATAACGGCGCGGCAGGCATGCGCCGCGCCGCGCACGCGGAGTCTTACCAAAGGGGCCGGGCGGCCGGTCAGGGCCGGGCTCCGGCCGGTCCGCGTCACTTTAGTGCAACGGTCGCCGCGGTCAACGAACCGCCCCGCGCGCCGGGCGGGCCTCTCCCCGCGAAGCGGCAAATGCCGCGAATCACCCGGACGGACCCCGCTCCCTCACCCCTGTGGGTTAGCTCACAACAGGATGTAGTGACCTTCTTTGTCCACCCTCACTCAATGCCGGGACGCCCTGTGACCACTAACGTCTTATGCATGACGACTTCCGCACCCGTGCCCGCCGCGTCCGCCCCCGGGGTCACCGAACCCGCCGACCGTTCCGTCACCGACCGACTGGTGGAGTCGAACCGCGCCTACGCCGCGAAGTTCGCCGATCCCGGCATGGACGCCCGCCCCGTCCTCCACGTCGCCGTGGTGGCCTGTATGGACGCCCGCCTCGACCTGCACGCCGCCCTCGGCCTGGAACTCGGCGACTGCCACACGATCCGCAACGCGGGCGGCGTGGTCACCGACGACACCATCCGCTCCCTCACCATCAGCCAGCGGGCGCTCGGCACCCGCACGGTGATACTCATCCACCACACCGGATGCGGCCTCGAAAGCCTGACCGAGGATTTCCGGCACGAGCTGGAGGACGAGGTCGGCCAGCGCCCCGCCTGGGCCGTCGAGGCCTTCCGCGACGTGGACCAGGACGTCCGCCAGTCCATGCAGCGGGTCCGGACGAACCCCTTCCTGCCCCACAAGGACGATGTGCGAGGCTTCGTCTTCGACGTGCACACCGGGCTCCTGCGGGAGATCGACCCCACCTCCTGAGTGACACACGGCCTCAACGCCGTCAAGAATGCGGGGAGACGTCACCCGGAGGACCTCCGGGCCGGTGTCCACGCTTGCATTTCTGAGGTGTTTCGGGGTGGGCCGGTCATGCGCATGACGCCGGCCCGGGGAAAGGGTCGAGGAGAACCAGGTGACCACGTATGACGACCGAGCGAGCCTCGCGGATCTGACGAGCACGGCGCAGCGGGTGCGCGATTCGGTCGAGAGCGTGATCGAGGGAAAGCCCGAGGTCATCCGCCTCGCGCTGACCGTGCTGCTCGCCGAGGGACACCTGCTCATCGAGGACGTCCCCGGCGTCGGCAAGACCATGCTGGCCAAGACGCTCGCCAAGTCCATCGACTGCTCGGTGCAGCGCATCCAGTTCACGCCGGACCTGCTGCCCTCCGACATCACCGGCGTCAGCATCTACGACCAGCAGCGCCGCGAGTTCGAGTTCAAGCCGGGCGCGATCTTCGCGCAGATCGTGATCGGCGACGAGATCAACCGGGCCTCCCCCAAGACGCAGTCCGCGCTGCTGGAGTCGATGGAGGAGCGCCAGGTCACCATCGACGGCACCACGTACGCGCTGCCGAGTCCCTTCATGGTGGTCGCCACCCAGAACCCGGTGGAGATGGAGGGCACCTACCCCCTCCCCGAGGCCCAGCGCGACCGCTTCATGGCCCGCGTCTCCGTCGGCTATCCCAGCCCGGAGGCCGAGCTCCAGATGCTCGACGTGCACGGCGGGCTCTCCCCGCTGGACGACCTGACGGCCGTCGCGCACGCCCACGACATCGTCAAGCTCATCGAGGCCGTCCGCGAGGTGTACGTCGCGGTGCCGGTCCGGCGCTACGTCGTCGACCTGGTCTCCGCCACCCGCAGCCACCCGGACCTGCGCCTGGGCGCCTCGCCCCGCGCCACGCTGCACCTGCTGCGCGCCGTGAAGGCCTCCGCCGCCCTGGCCGGCCGGGACTACGTCCTGCCCGACGACGTCCAGGCGCTGGCCGGCCCGGTCCTCGCGCACCGGCTGCTGCCCACCGCGCAGGCCCAGCTGAACCGGCGCACCGCCGAGCAGGTCGTGGCCGACATCCTCCAGCGCACCCCGGTACCGGCCGCGCCCGCGCACGGCGAGATGCCGCCCGGCGCGGGCATCCGGGGCTTCTGATGAGCGCCGGTGCCCCGCACGGCGCCGGCGGCCGGGGGCCCGACGACGGCGGCGGGCTGCGTGCTTCGCTGTCCGGGCTGACCACGCGCGGCCGGTCCTTCCTGGCCGCCGGGCTCGCCGCCGCGCTGTGCGCGTACGTGCTGGGCCAGTCCGGGCTGCTGCGGGTCGGGCTGCTGCTCGCCGTGCTGCCGCTGATCTGCGTCTACGCCCTGCACCGCACCCGCTACCAGGTCTCCGGCAGCCGCCGGCTGACCCCGATGCGGGTGCCCGCCGGCTCCGAGGCCCGGGTGCAGCTGCGCCTGGAGAACACCTCCCGGGTCCCGACCGGCCTGCTGATGCTCCAGGACCGGGTGCCCTACGTACTGGGGCCCCGGCCCCGTTTCGTACTGGACCGGGTGGAACCGGGCGGCCGCCGCGAGGTGTCCTACCGGGTCCGCTCCGACCTGCGCGGCCGCTATCCGCTCGGACCGCTCCAGCTGCGGCTCACCGACCCCTTCGGGCTGGTCGAGCTGACCCGGTCCTTCTCGGCCCACGACACCCTCACGGTCATCCCGCGCACCGAGGCGCTGCCCGCGGTCCGCCTGGCGGGCGAGTCCTCCGGCTACGGCGACGGCAGCCGCCGCTCACTGGCCCTGGCCGGCGAGGACGACGTGATCCCGCGCGGCTACCGGCGCGGCGACGACCTGCGCCGGGTGCACTGGCGCTCCACGGCCCGCTACGGCGAGCTGATGGTGCGCCGCGAGGAGCAGCCGCAGCGCAGCCGGGCCACCGTCCTGCTGGACACCCGCGGCCTCGCCTACGAGGACGCCGGCCCCGACTCGGCCTTCGAATGGGCCGTCTCCGGAGCCGCGTCGACGCTGGTGCACCTGCTGGAGCAGGGCTACGCGGTCCGGCTGCTGACCGACACGGGGGACTGCCTGCCCCGCGAGGGCGGCGGCTTCACCTCCGGCGGCCAGGAGTCCGCAGAGGCGGCGGGGCTGATGATGGACACCCTCGCGGTGATCGGCCACTCCGACGGCGCGGGGCTCTCCCGGGCCCACGACGCGGTCCGGGGCACCGGCATCGGCGGCGGTTTCGGCGGAGCCGGCGGTGACGGGCTCCTCATCGCCTTCTTCGGAGACCTGGACGACGTACAGACGGAGCTGGCGGCCAAGATGTGCCGGCGCAGCGGAGGGGCCGTGGCGTTCGTCATGGACTCCGCGAACTGGACCGGGCGCCCGCCCGGGCTCGCGCGGGTGACGTCGCGGGGGCTGCCTCCGCTGGAGGAGCGGCTCGCGAGGCTGCGCGACGCGGGCTGGACGGCGCTGGCCGCCCCGCCCGGGGTGGCCTTCGGTGAGCTGTGGCGGATGGCCGGGAGCGCGGCGACGGGCATGGGCACGGGCACCGCTTCGGGTGCGGCGGGGGGCTGGGGATGAGCGGACGGGCGAGGCTGACGGTCTTCGCGGCACTGGCGACGCTGTTCACGGCGTGGTCGCTCGATCCGCTGGTGGAATCGGGCAGCTGGCTGCCACAGGCGGCGCTGCTGCTGGCCCTGCAGAGCGGGGTGGGCGCGGGGGCGCGGCGGGTGCCGCTGCCCCGGTCGCTGACGGTGGCGGCGCAGCTGCTCGTCTCGATGCTGGCGCTGATGCTGCTGTTCGGCGGCAAGGCCCAGTCGCCGTCCGGTGACGGGGTGCTGGACTACCTGGTGACGGACTTCGGCTCGCTGTACGGGCAGGGCGCCCGGGACGTGAGCGAGTTCGCGATCCCCGCTCCGCTGACGGACGGGATCCGGCTGCTGCTGGTGTCCGGGGTGCTGCTGATCGGGCTGCTGGTGGACCTGGTGGCGGTGACGCTGCGGATGGCCGCGGCGGCCGGACTGCCGCTGCTCGCGCTGTACTCGGTGGCGGCGGGCCTGGCGGGCGCGACGTCCGGCTCGGGCGGCTCCTGGTTCTCCTTCCTGCTGGCCGGCTGCGGTTACCTGTTGCTGCTGCTCTCCGAGGGCCGCGACCGGCTCGCGCAGTGGGGCCGGGTCTTCGGCGGGGCCCCGCCGGGGCGGGTGGCGGCCGGCTACTCGGGCGGCGGCCAGGCGGTCGCCCCGGTGCGCAGCGGGCGGCGGATCGGCGCGGTCGCACTGGGCCTGGCGCTGGTGGTGCCGGCGGCACTGCCCTCGCTCGGTGACGGGCTCCTGGGCGCGGGCGGCGCGGGCGACGGCGGGAGCGGCATCGGCCCCTCGATCCAGGCGGTCAACCCGCTGGTCTCGCTGCAGAGCAGCCTGAACACCCAGGACAACCGGGTGGTGCTGAAGTACCGGACGGACAGCCCGCAGCTGGGCGAGCAGTACCTGCGGATCCTGGCGCTGGACGAGTTCAACGGGGTCAAGTGGGAGGCCTCCGGGCGGCCCCTGACCGACGTCCCGGAGCGGCTGCCGAACCCGCCGGGTGTGAGCGGTGACGTCCTGATCGGCGCGGCGGAGGTGCGCACCAGCATCTCTTCGGCGCAGACGTACGCGCAGCGCTACCTGCCGATGCCGTATCCGGCGGTGCAGGTGGACATCGGCGGGAAGTGGCGGTTCGAGCCGGTCGGGCGGACGCTCGTCGGGGACCAGCTGGGGAAGGACAAGTTCCAGAACGCCCAGGGCGTGCAGTACACGGTACGGAGCCTGCTGCTGAAGCCGACGGCGGAGCAGCTGCGGAGGGCTCCGGAGCCGAACGCGGCGATCGGGGCCGAGTACACGCGGCTGCCGGACAACCTGCCGCCGGTCGTCGCCGAGACGGCCAGGCAGGTCACGCGGGGCGCGAAGGACGACTACACGCGGGCCGTGAAGCTCCAGGACTACTTCGCGGTGAACGGCGGATTCCGCTACGACACGAAGGTGTCCTCGGGTACGGGTTCGCAGGCCATCGCCCGGTTCCTCGCCGACAAGGAGGGCTTCTGCGTCCACTTCGCCTTCTCGATGGCCTCGATGGCGCGAACGCTGGGGATCCCGGCGCGGGTCGCGGTCGGGTTCACGCCCGGGGAGCGGCAGTCGGACGGCAGCGTCAACGTCTCGATGCGGGACGCGCACGCGTGGCCGGAGCTGTACTTCGAGGGCGTGGGCTGGACCCGCTTCGAGCCGACGCCGCGGTCGGGCATCACGGTGCCGGACTACAGCCGCCCGGCGGCCCCGGAGTCCCAGCCGACGGCGCCGACGGCGGCTCCGTCCGCGAGTGCGGCGGGCCCCTCGGCCGAGCCGTCGAAGGCGGACGACTGCCCGCCGGACCAGAAGAAGCTGGGCGAGTGCGGGGCGGTCGCGCCGAAGCCGGACGCGGGATCGGGCGGCGGCGGCCCGTCGGTTGCCACGGTCGCGGCCTGGACGGCCGGGTCCCTCGCCCTGCTCGCCCTCCCGTTCCTGCCGTTCGCGTGGCGCAGGCGGCTCCGGGCGCGGCGGCTCGGCTCGGGCGACGTGCTGTCCGCGTGGCGGGAGCTGGGCGACTCGGCGTGGGACGTCGGGATCGCCCCGGACGAGGCGCTGTCCCCGCGCGGGGCCGCGGACCGGGTGGCGGCGCTCGGCCGGCTGGACCCGGGGGCCGCGGACGCCGTGCACCGGGTCTCGGCCGCGGTGGAGCGCGCGCTGTACGCCCC
>NZ_JAGGOW010000231.1 GCF_018614135.1 Streptomyces sp. ISL-66 | reverse complement strand
ACAAGGTGTACAAGGTCCCGGCCTGGGGCTGGGTAAGGGTAAGGCCGGCGGAGGTTGTTTCCTTGCCGGCACCCTTGTCCTGATGGCAGATGGCACCACAAAAAAGATCGAAGACATTGCAGTCGGAGATGTGGTGCTCGCCACCGATCCAGAGTCAGGCAAGACGGGCGCTCGCCAAGTAACTGAGCTCATCCGGCCTGAAGGAGAGAAGAACCTTAACGAGCTCTCCATCGAGACGCCCACCGGAATTGAAAAGATCACAGCCACCCAAGAACACCCGTTCTGGTCCCCGTCAGAACAGAAGTGGATCATCGCAGGAGACCTTCAGTCCGGCACGACTCTGCTCACGGACCACGGCCAGACCGTCCGCGTGACTGATAACCGCCGATACACCAAAACTGTCGAGACCTACAACTTTACCGTCGAAGAACTGCACACGTATTATGTACTGGCGGGATCCACGCCGATCCTCGTACACAACCGTTGCGACGTTTTCCCCAACAAGATGCCAGGAGCTCTCTCTAGAGAGCTGTCCATAGCCGACGGGTTGGGCGTAACGCCGTCTCGCCCTGGATCTGCCGGATTTGATTCCGCAGTCAGTTCCGGGTCGGTCAAGTGGGCAGTCAGGGAGGACGGAGAACTCGTGATCATTCCTAAGTTCGTCGACGGCCAGGAAATATACCACTCGGTCCTAACTCGAGGTGCACCGGTTCGCGCGGCCGGCGAGGCCGAGATCGCCGGCTCTTCGAAAGACGGCTTCTTCGGGCTAGGTATCAACAATCACAGTGGCCACTTCCTGCCGTCGAGTGAGAGCCTGCAAGTCGGCAAGGACGCATTTGCTGCAGCGGGGGTTCACTTCTAATGACTTACCTGAAGGATCTGGCCCTTCTCGACCTCCGATCACTCTCCGAAGCGCTGGCTTCCCACTCTCCGGCGGTCTCGGAACTGCCGGCCGGGCAGTGGCTGGGCGTCGTTGAGCTGCTGACCCTGCGCCTGACTGATGAATGCGCTGACCTTCCGGCGGAGTCCTGGGTTACCTGTTCGAACGCTCTCGCATACACCCTCGAAGCCGCCATGAACTCGGGATCGATCGATCACCACGAGAGCGTAATTCGACGCCTAAATATCGCCGTCTCCCTATTCATGAAGATCCCACCAAATGCTGAAGTTGATATTCTAGATCCAACCCACCTCGTTGACCTACTATTTCAAGAACTCCCAATGTCAGCCGACCAGGCTCTAGGACTTGCGGAAAACTGGCGCTCTCTAGATATCACACAGATCCGGAGTTTGCGAGCAGCTAAAAATCTCCTGTCGCCTGCGCTAAGACTCGCCAGTCTGGTGCCCAACGAAGCGCTAGATCAGCGCTTGAAATCGTGGAGGGAAGTATTCCCAGCACTTCCATAACTTAGACGCCACGGAGCCCCGCCGGAATGATGCGGTCGGGGCTTCTTGGCATCTTTACAGCAACGAATGATGGCAACCGTCAGCCCTATCCTTCCGGGCTGACGACGCGGGTCTGCTCAGCGACCGGGCGGCCCGGATCCGGCGGGACGCTGCCCGCGTCGAGGAGCTGCGCCTTGACGGCTTCGAGGGGCCGGCGTACACGATGTTCCGGGACGAGTTGTGGGCGCAGAGCGAGCCGATCCTCAAGGGCATGCTGCGCAGCGGCAAGCTCGGCCACCTCGCCCTGCGGCGGTGCCGGGAGCGGGGCATGAAGTTCTGGATCCACCCCCAGGACTCCAAGGCCGTGCGGTCCCGACGCCGAGGCCCGCGACGGGATCCTCATCGAGGTGCAGATCAAGGCGCTGAAGACGTTCCGCCGCAGCCCTGCTCGGGGGCGAGTGGAACCCGGAGCACGCCGGTGCCCGCGGGGCCGGCTGCCTGATGACGTACTTCATCGGCCAGTGCATCTGGGAGTTCCGGCGGGTGTACGAGACGTGGGCGAAGAAGCAGATGGCCTGGACGAGCATCCACCTGGAGTACGACTTCTCCGATGGCTCGGCGACCGGGATCGCCGGTCTGTTGCAGGCTCCTGGCTACCTGGCCGAGCCCGAGGCCATCGTCTTCGCCACCAACTTCGAGGACATCCTGGCCGAGCAGCCGCCGGTGACCCAGGCGGTGGTGCGACTGACCGTCGCGGGCTTCACCGACACAGAGATCGCGGAGCGGCTCAAGACGACCCCCGGCGGGGTGCGCAACCGTAAGACCCTCTTCCGCAAAGCGCTCTACCAGGCCGCCCGGCACGGGCGCATCTGGATCCCCAAGCAGCTCCACACGGCCACCGCCAAGGCCTCGCAGTCGCTGCCGAAAAACGAGCCGTTCGCAGGATATGCCAATCCTTCCTCCCAGGAACCGAAGTCCTCATGGCAGACGGGTCCCGGCGTCGCGGCTCTGCTGTAGGAGCCGCGGTGGATGGTGTGCTGGCCGATGAGGGTGGCGATGCCGGCGACGAAGCGCGGTTCGTCCACGCCGCGCGCCGAGGACCTTCTTGGTGGCCGCGCCCCGTCGCGCGTGCCCCAAGCCGAGGAGGACCTCGCGCCGGTCCGAGGGTGGCCGGTGTCGGCCGGGGTGAGGTGCTTGGCGGCGGCCGACGGTGCGGAGGCGTCCGGTCGCATCCTTGGCGGCCGAGGACGAGGGCCCTGGGTGCTGCTGAGTGCCCGCGCCACTGCGGGGCGGGGGCGACCGACATGGCCAGTGCGGCTGTGTACTGCGACGGTGATGACGTCCGCCTCGTGCGGTGCGTCGTGTCGTTCTGGGCATTGCTGTGCCGACCTGGCGGTGCGGGAGGGCGTGGAGCAGTGTCCCGGGGGCGTGCGACGCCTTGCGCACGCCGTATAGGTGGGGGTTGCAAATAGTAGTCCGCGCGGGCGGCCGGGGGCCGTGCCGCCTTTTTTGAGTGGTTCCTTGACCTGAAGGTGCATTGCAGTTGAGCCATTGTTTCCGAGCTCCACGATGGCCTGTGGCGAGGGCCAGCGCACCCACGGATTCGAATGGTTTTCCTACCGCAGGGAGGGCTCTTGTGGGGGACGGCACCCGGGAGCAGTGCGGGCTAGGCTCTGCGTTTCCTGACGGGTTCGTGAAATTTTCACGGGTGTGGGGTCGGGTGGTCCTGTTCGAGTGGGCGGTGGGGCCGTCTCGCACCGTCAGGCGTGTAGGTGTGCTGGTCAACTAGGGAAGGGCAGACCGATGACCGGGATTTTCGCGAACGGGATTGCAGCGGATTCGATTTCTGGTGCGGTGTGGCGGAAGGCCTCCGCGAGCAACCCTTTCGAGAACTGTGTGGAATTTGCACGGCTGGCCGACGGGGAGGTGGCGGTGAGGAACTCGCGGTTCCCGGGCGGTCCGGCTCTCGTGTTCACACCGTCGGAAGTGATCGCGTTCCTCGATGGTGCGAAGAAGGGTGAGTTCGACGGCATGACTGTCTGAAAAAGCATGGCCTAGGGTTGCCGCAGCGGTTTGCAGACTTCACGATGTGCTCCGGCACATGATCGCCATCGTGAACGAGGAGTCGCACGTGGCCGCACGGCATTTGGATGTGGTCGGCCGGGCCGATCTTCCGGAGTCCCGGAAGAGGGCCCGGCCTTCGAGTACGGTCCGCCGGCTTTTGGGCGGGCGCATGCGGGGGTATCGCAAGGCCGCCGGCTTGACTCTCGAGCAGGTCGCCCTGGGCGCGGCGCTGGGCGACCCGCACCTACGACAACACCTACGGCCTGGCCCTGACCGAGGGCAACGATGGTGCGAACACCACTGAGGCCACCTGCACCGTCACCCAGTACACGACCCCTGACACGACAAATTGGCTGATCGCCTACCCCAGCCAGACCTTCTCCACGACCGCCAAGCCGTGCACGACAACGATCTCGGCTCCGGCCGTGACCAGCGCCGGCCGGACGTCCTACGACGGACAGGGCGTCGGGACCGCGCCGAAGGCTGGGCTGGCTCTCCCTACCAAAGCCGAGACTGCATCCAAGGTCGATGCGAACAGCCAGCTCGTCTGGGAGACCACCGGACAAGCCACGCACGACCAGTACGGCCGCGCTCTGACCACCAAGGGCCAGGACGGCCAGACCACCAGCATGGCCTACACACCGGCCGCCGACGCACAGCCGGCCAGCCTCACCGTGACCAATCCCAAGGGCCACACTGCCACCAGCACCTTTGATGGCCTGCGCGGCCTGGGCCTGACCACCACTGACGCGAACAGCCGCACCACGGCCTCCGAGTACGACGCCCTCGGGCGCCTCGTCAAGGGATGGGCCACCGGGCGTCCCACCAGCCAGCAGCCCAACATCACCTACACCTACAACCTGTCCGCGACCGCCCCCTCCACCGTCACCACGAAGAAGCTCTACGAAGACGGAACCTGGGGCACCTCGGTCACCCTCTACGACTCTCTGCTGCGCCCGCGCCAAACCCAGACCGACGCCGTCGGCATCGCGGGACGGGTCATCGCCGACACCTTCTACGACGACCACGGTCGGGTCCGGCTGAGCAACGCCCTCTTCTACAACAGCCAGTCGACCGGCACGACGATGTTCGTCGTCCCCGACAATCAAATCCCCAGCGCCGTCGAAACGCTCTATGACGGACGCGGTCGTGTCACCGACTCCATCCAGCTGTCCCTGAACAACGAAAAGTGGCGCAGCACCACCACTTACGGGCCGGACTGGCAGGCCGTCGTCCCGCCGCAGGGTGGAACCGCCACCCTGGCCGTCACCGACGCTCGCGGCCGCACGGTAGAGCGGCGCGACTACAAGGACCGCAACCCCGTCATCGGCGCTGCGGCCACGCAGTACCAGAAGCACACCTACAGCTACGACCGCGCCGGTCAGCTCGCGAAGATGACCGATAACTCCGGTCGGAACTCGTGGACTTACGGCTACGACCTGCGTGGGCGCAAAACCGAGAGCTACGACCCGGACAAGGGCACGAGCACTACTGTCTACGGCGCCGACGGCCGTCCCGAGAGCAGCACAGACGCGCGGGGTGTCACTCTCGCCACCACCTACGACGAGCTGGGTCGGCCCACGAGTCTGCGCAAGAACGCGCTCACCGGCACCAAGCTGGCCGACTGGACTTACGACACCGCCACCGGCGGCAAGGGCCTGCCCGCCACCACCACCCGCTACGACGGCACCGCCGCCTACACCAGCGCCGTCACCGGCTACGACACCGGCGGCCGGCCCACCGGCACCACAGTCACCGTTCCCACGGTCGCAGGTGAAGAAAAGCTCGCCGGCACCTACACCGTCTCCGGCACCACAACCCCGGTCAGCGGCCTGCCCGCCACCACCGCCTACAGCACCACCAACACCAACGCCACCACCGCCCTGCCCGCCGAAACCCTCGCCAACAGCTACGGCGCACAGGACCAGCTCGGCATCATCAGTACCGGCACCTTCAACCAGGCTTACCTCCGAGGCGCCAGCTACACAGTCTTCGGTGAGCTCCAGCAGGCCAGCCTGGGCAACCTCGGCTCCAGGGTCGTTACCACCCAGACCTACGACGAGCTGACCCGGCGGGTCATGAGATCGGACACCGACCGGGAAGTCTCCTCCGGACCGGGCAACCTATCGGCAACCACCTACACCTACGACGCCGCCGGCAACATCACCCGCATCACCGACAAACAAAACGACTTCACCGTCAAGGACGACCAGTGCTTCGCCTACGACTGGGCGCGCCGGATGACCGAGGCCTGGACGTCCGGTGACGACTGCGCCAGCCAGCCCGTCAACGGGGCCGGCACTCCGAATCTGGGCAGTGTTGATCCGTACTGGACCAGCTGGACCTTCACCGACACCGGCCAACGCGCAACAGAGAAGCAGCACCAGGCCGGACCCGTCGCCGCGGACACCACCCGCACCCACACCTACCCCACCGGCACCCCGGGCCACGAACTCCTGAGCGTGACCGCCACCGGCGGGACCACCGGGACCGACACCTTCGCCTACGACACCACCGGAAACCTCACCACCAAGGACCCCGCGGCCACCGCCGCACAAACCCTGACGTGGAACGACGAAGGCAAACTCGCTACCTCCACCGTCTCCGGTGCCACCACCTCCTTCCTCTACGACACAGCCGGCACCCGCATCCTCAAGCGTGAACCCGCAACCACCACGCTCTACCTCCCGGGCGGCCAGGAACTCATCCTGACCAAAGCCGGCAACACCGTCACCGGCAACCGCTACTACAGCCTCCCCGGCGGCACCGCCATCCGCACCAGCAGCGACGGCCGCCTCCGCTTCCTCATCGCCGACCACCACAACACCAACACCCTCTCCATCAGCGCCACCACCCTCTCCTTCAACCGCCGCAAAACCCTCCCCTACGGCAGTGAGCGCGGAGCAACCCCCGCCTTCTGGCCCGGCCAGAAAGGCTTCATCGGCGGCGACACCGACACCACCACCAGCTTCACCCACATCGGCGCCCGCGAATACGACCCCACCACCGGCCAATTCATCAGCGTCGACCCACTCCTCAGCCTCGACCAACCCCAATCCCTCAACGGCTACAACTACGCCAACAACAACCCCACCACCTTCAGCGACCCCACCGGACTCCGACTCGACGACGGCACCGGCCACTCCGAAAGGCCCGACGGCACCTCCCCCACGCAGCCGCTGACCCCGGGTGGTACGCCACCGAGCTGCAGCGGGAGTAAGGACCCCGACTGCAGAACCAGCAACAGGGGAAGCAACAGCGCCGGCGCCGTCTCGCAGTCAGTGACAACACGCCAATCGGCCTACACGAGCCTCGCCCGTGCCAACATGGACGACAAAACATATTCCACATGGCTTTCCCAATACCAAAAAAACCTCAACGGCTACATCAAGATGGAGAGCGAAAGCGGACTTGAAGTCTTCACAGAAGGCGACGTAGACGCGGCTGCCGCAAACGCATGCTTCGGGCCTGACGCCGTCTACTGCCCGAAATCAATGCTAGATGCCCTAAAAACTGCCGAATGGCAACATACCCTCGAATCCGGGGCAATCGCTGAAATCGGCGGAGGGCTGGGCGGGATCAAGGGAGCCGACTCAAAGGGCCGGGGGCCGGGGAAGAGCCCAAATAAGGGACCCGGCTCCACTTGCAACCAATGCTTCCTCGCCGGAACCAAAGTCCTGATGGCCGACGGCACAACCAAAAACATCGAAGAAATCAAACTCGGCGACCGAGTCCGCGCCACCGACCCCGAAACAGGAGAAACAGGAGACCGCGAAGTAACCCGCCTGATCGTCACCGAAAACGACAAACACTTCAACACCCTATCCATCGCCACCGAAGACGGAATCGAAGAACTCACCGCCACCCACGAACACCCCTTCTGGTCACCCTCAGCCAACACATGGATAGAGGCACGAGAACTCACACCCGGCTCGACACTACTGACAGACCAGAACACCACCGTCATCGTCACGGCCAACAAGCCCTACACTCAGCACGCCCGCACCTACAACCTCACCATCGACGACCTCCACACGTACTATGTGCTGGCGGGGGCCACGCCGGTCCTGGTTCACAACAGCAACGGGTGCGTGAACTGGGCCTCCAATAGTGTGAAAACGTGGGGTCACACATTCAAGACTCATGGTGCCGGAGCGAAGAACACGAAGGCTCTGACCGATCGGGCTCGTAGCACCGGGAATCAGCAGGGGCAATGGCTGGATAATGACGCCGCTGCAGATTTCTTGAAGGGACTCCATGTCGAAGGAGCCGGTCCCAGGTCGGTGCGCATTCCAGACGGAATGGGGCAGGTGATCATGCCGGATGGGAGTATCGTCCAAGCGCGGTCGGCTACTGTCGTCCCAAGTCCCAACGGACTGTACAAGACCGGATTCCCGATTATTGGCCCGAACTAGGAGGCTGGAGAGATGGGCTTCTCTGTGTCATTCCATCCAGCTACGCCATCTGGCGCTACGGGCACTGCTCCAGTGGGCAACGAGTTGGCTGACGACTACGACACCCTGGTCATGGAGGCGTGTAGCGCCCTCTCTGACGCTGAGGGCGGCAGCTTCCACATCGGCGGCTTTGGGAGCGATGAATGGCCGCTCGATGTCGCGTATGACTTGTCTGCTTTCATGGAGCAACTCCCATTGCTTTTGGCAGGCGTGCGCGAGCGTCGCGAAGTCGAAGTGGACATGTACTCGCAGGGCATCGAGCGGACTTTGACCTTTCGTTCAGTCGAGAATCGCGTGATGATTCACTGCGAGTCGCGGACCGAGTGGGTTCCAAGTCCGGAATTCGAGAGCCTCGCACAGAGCGAACTTGTCTCGATGCTCTCGAAATTGGCTCAGGACTTCGCCAGAGGATTGAAGGCGATCAACTCCGAGCTGTTGGATGTGGCGCCATTCCCGCGTTGGCTGGCGGGTAAGGCGTAGTCCCGCTGTCCGAGACCACGCCTATTGCGTTGGGTAGCAGTAGCAAACTTGAAGCCCCGTCAGGTTCGTCCTGACGGGGCTTTTGCGTGGCGTGACGGCAGTAGTTGACGCTGAGGTTGAAAGGCTGGGGTGACGGACTATGGAGGTTCCAGCGTCAGCCCGGTCTCGGCGACGAAGCCGTTGAGGACGTGGGTTCGTTTCTGAAGCTGACGGAGTCGGTTCTTCACCAGCAGGGCGAGGTCCTCGATCGATCGCGGTGCAAGGTTTCTTCAGGTGCGCCCAGACGCCTTCGACGGGGTTGAGGTCGGGTGCGTAGGGCGGGAGCCGGACGATGGTGAGCCAGTCACTGTTTCGGTCGCAGAACTTCCGCAACGCTCTGGAGTGGTGGGTGCTGGCGTTGTCCCACACCACGATGAGTGGGGCTCCGCCGAGCTGTCGGCGGGCAGTGGTCAGCAAGTCTGCGAACTCCCGTGCGCGGAAGCCCTTCTTCTCTCCGGTGCGACCCCGGTAGAGCTGGGTCCGGTAGATCAGCCGGGTTTCACGGCCGGGCTTGACGCACACCATGCCGGCCATCAGGACCCGGCCCGAGCCCTTCCCCGTCACCCGCAGGACCGGGGTCCGGCCACGCGGTGACCACGTGCGTCCCTTCGCAGGACGCAGGTCCTGCCCGGCCTCGTCCTCGAACACTATCCATGCGCCCAGGAGCTGGGCCGTCCTCTTACCCGTGACCACTGCTCCTCCCGCCACCGCACAACCGCCCGCTCATCGCGCTCGACCGCCCGGTGGGCAGGGATCTGCGGAGACCAGCCCAGCCGGTGCAGCAGGTATGAGACCCCGCGCGGCGTGTACTGGCACCCGAAGAGCCGACGGATCAACTCCGCGACCCGCGCCAGAGTCCACCGCTGGTCCTCACCCCAGCCGTGCGCACAAGGACCGGCTTCCAACTCGACCTGGAGCCTGACCAGCTGGGCTTCACCGAGGTGGCACCGGGACCCGCCGGCCCCCTTCGAGGTCAGGGCCGCTCTGCCGCCCTGACGCCACGCGGCATGCCACGCGTACGCCGACTTCCGCGACACCCGCAGCCGACGCGCCACCTCTGGCGGCCGCACCCCTTGCCCGAACATCTCCGCGGCCTCGAAGCGCACGACCTCACGCTTCGCCCGCCCCACGGCGGACAACCCGCCGCCATCCGCATACCTCATGATGACGACATAGCACCGCCAACGCCCGCCGTCACCCCCACCTTTCAACTTCAGCGGCAACGTCAGCGGACGAGGGCGGCGCAGGGTGGCGGTTCGTCGCCGTTGGCCGTCTCGGTGATCGCCGGGCCGTTGAGCGCGGTGCTGAGGGTGTCGATGGCGTCTCGCTGGAGGCGGAGTCGGACGTGAGCGTAGACGGTGGCGGTGATGCCGATGTGGGCGTGGCCGAGGAGTTCCTTGATGACGACGAGTTCGACGCCCTGTTCCAGCAGCAGGGTGGCGGTCGAGTGTCGGAGGTCGTGGAAGCGGATGCGGCGGAGGCCGGCCTTGCGGAGGAGTGTGGTGAAGGTGCGGGTGAGGTTGGTCGGGTCGAGCGGTCCGCCCTGCGCAGTGGTGAACACGTGCCCGTTCTGCTGCCACCCCGTGCCTGCGGCCTCACGTTCGCGCTGCTGCTGTTCGTGGTGGTGCTTCAGCGAGTGGGCGCAGCGGGTGGGGAGGGCGATGCGGCGTTCGGATGCCCGGGTCTTGGTGGGCAGCGTGGTGAGGCCGCCTGCGGTGGTGCGCTGGAGTGTGCGGCGGATGGCGGCGGTGCCGGCGTGGAGGTTGAGGTCTTCCCAGTGCAGGCCGAGGAGTTCGCCTTTGCGGAGTCCGGTGTGGAGGGCGAGTTCGAACAGCGCGTGCAGCCGGTGGCCTTCTGCGGTGGTGAGGAACTGGCGTGCTTCGTCGGCGGTGAGGGGTTCGAAGCGCCGGGGCCGTGGGGTGCCGGTGCGGACGTTACGGGCGACGTTGCGCGGGATCTCCTCCTCGCGGACGGCGTGCTCCAGGGCGGACTTGAGCACGGAGTGGATGTAGGTCAGCGTCAGCGGGGAGAGCAGCTTGCGGCAGCACTGGCCGACGGTGCAGCAGCGGGGCTGGTCGCGCTGGGCGTCGAGGCGACGGGTGCAGCACTGGCAGGTGGTGCGGAGCTGGTTGAGCCAGGTGCGGACGTCTTTGGCGGTGAGCTTGGTGAGCTTCTTCTTGCCGAGGCCAGGGATGAGGTAGCGGTGGACGACGGCGGTGTAGCGGGTGTGGGTGTTCTCGCGGAGGTGGTGGATGGCGACGTTCTCCAGCCAGTACGTGAGGTACGCGGTGACGCTGCCCCACCCATCACACCTCTGGACCCACAGACCCCAGCCCCATCTGCCGCCTCTTCCGCGCCACCACTGTCCCCTCCAAGAATCAGCCTGTAGACAGCCAAGACAGGTGAAAACGACCTCTGAGTGCCTGTTTGTGAGGCCGCCACGACAAGTGCCCTGGTGGTGAGATGCGGTGCTGACGTTGCGTAGGCGGGGTTCGTGAGCTTTAGACGTTGTTCTTAGTGGGTGTTAAGTCCGAC
>NZ_JAGGOW010000230.1 GCF_018614135.1 Streptomyces sp. ISL-66 | reverse complement strand
GTCCAGGCCGTCCACGCCGTGCTCGCACGCGGCGGGGCCCCCGAGTCCCTGGCCCCGCAGGCGGCAGCCGCGCTCGGTGACGACGCCGCTGGGCAGCTCGCCGAGTCGCCCTGGCGGCTGCTCGCCGTCGCCGGCGTCCGCCCGACGCAGGCCGACGGCTTCGCCCGCGCCCTGCTCGGCGCCGAAGCCACCGGCCCCGGGGACGAGCGGCGGGCCGCCGCCCTGCTGGGCTGGCTGCTGGCTCAGGCCGCCGCCAAGGGGCACACCGTCCTCGACGCCCCCACCCTGGAGTCCGCCCTCACCCAGTACGGCGTACCGGACCCCGCCGGGGCGCTGGAGTCCGCCGTCGGCGACGGTGCCGTGCTCGTCTTCGAGGAGCCCGTCGGCCCGCCCGCCGCGGAGGGCGAGGAGCAGCCCGTACGTCTTCTCGTGGGCCTGGAGGGCTCCGCCATGGCCGAGGAGAGCCTCGCCGAGGGCCTGGCCCGGATCGCCAACACCTTCACCGACCCCGCCGACTGGGACAAGCCCGCCGCCAACGCCGCCGCCGGCACCGGCACCCGCACCGGCGCCGAGCTGATCCGCGCCGTCTCCGGCCACGGCCTGGTCACCCACACCGGCGGCGAGGCCGCCCGCGCGGAGCCCTTCGCCCTGCTCGCGGCCGCGCGCAGGGCCGGCTTGCGGGCCTGTCTGGCCGCGCACGCCCCGGCCGACGGCGCGGTCACGGTGGCCGGACTGCTCGCCGGCGCCGAGGGTCCCGGCCGGGACCGGGACGGCCAGTTCGCGCTGGACCTGCTCATCGTCCTCGACGCCCCGCAGCTGGACGTGGAAACGGCCGCGGCGCTGGTGGAGTCCGTCCCCGACGGCGCCCGCCTGGTGCTGTCCGGCGACCCCGCGGTGCTGGGCTCCGCCGGCCCCGGCCGGGTCTTCGCCGATGTACTCGCGGCCCGCGCTTTCCCCCAGCTCGTCTCGCGCGTCCCGGATCCCGGCCCGATCGGCGAACTGGTCTCCGGCATCGGGATCGGGGAGCTGAACCAGGTCGACGCCCCCGGCAAGGAGGTCGTCATCGTCCCGGTGAAGGACGCCGGGGAGGCCGTGCACCGCACCGTGCAGCTGGTCGCCGACTCGGTGCCCCGCGCCTTCGGGATCCCGGCGGACGCGGTCCAGGTCATCACCCCGGGCCACGGCGGCTCGGCGGGCACCCGGGCGCTCAACGCGGCCCTCAAGGAGCGGCTGAACCCGGGCCCCGGCCGGTTCGGCGGCTTCGACCCCGGCGACCGGGTCGTCCACGTGCCCTCCCCCGGGCGGGCGCTGCCGGCCCGCGTGGTGTCGGCGGACGCCCAAGGACTGCACCTGGAAGGGGCCACCGGCGCGCGGACCGTCGTACCCAAGGAACGGGTGGAGTCCCAGGTCCGGCACGGCTGGGCGGTGACCGCCCACCAGGCCGTCGGGGCGCGCTGGCCCGCCGTGGTCGTCGTCCTGCCCGGGGACGCGGCGCAGGCCCTGTCCCGGGACTGGGTGTACACGGCGTTCGGGCGGGCCGCGCGGCACCTGTCGGTGGTGCACGGAGTGGACCAGGCGCTGCCGCGCGCGGTCGCGGAGGTGCCGGCGAAGCCCCGTACGACGCGGCTGACGGCCCTGGTGCGGACGCTCGCCGAATCGGCGCGGGCGCAGGTGCCGGCGCGGCCCGAGTAGCGCGGGGACGCGCCGCGGCCCCCGTCCCGGGCGGGACGGGGGCCGCGGTCCTTTTCGCGGGCCGGCGGGGTCAGGCCGGGGTCAGCCCCGGCTTCTCCGCCTCGTCGTCGGCATCCTCGCCGTCCACGCCGGCCACGCCGTCCACGTCTTCTCCGTCGTCCGTCTCCTCGTCGAAGACCGAGCTGACGTCGAACCGGTGCATCACGTCCTGCGGATCGGTGTGCGCGAAGGGCATGCTCAGCCACTCCCCCGGTTCCGCGATCTCCTCCGAGGCGGTGATCCAGAGCGTCGAGTCGCCCTCCTCCAGGCCGAAGTCCTTGGCGCGGGAGGCGATCTCGTCCGGTTCGTACTCGCCGAAGAGCACGCCGAGCGCGTCGGCGGTGCCCCCGTCTTGGGAGAGCTCGGCTTCACGGTCGTGGGCGACGATCCGCTCGGCCTGGGCGATCAGGCGGGCCGGTTCGACGACGGCGTAGTCGCGGCGGACGAGCACGCTGAAGGCGGCGGGCTCGGCGGGCCCGGTGTACGGGAGCCCGTCCTCGGGAGTGGGGATCTCGAAGGGGGTGACCTCGTCGTAACGGTCGTAGAGGAGTTCGTCGTACTCCTCGGCGGCGGCGGCGAGTTCGTTGAACGCCGCGTAGACGTCCGGATCATCGTCCCCGATCCTGCTCTCGACCGCCGCGAGGTGACGGTCGAGTGCGGCCTTGACCGCCTCGGCGGCGGCGCGTACCTCGGCAACAGTGGGCAGAGCGGCATCAGACATAGTGCAGACGCTATCCGTAGCAGGGCTCTGCCCGCACAATAGATGCGATGCCGGAATACGAATTTGTCGACCTGTACGTGCCCCGAGGGGTGCCGCGCCAGGAAACGACCCGCCTGCTGACCGATCACGCCGAGTACGGGCACTGGGAGCTCGACCGACTGACGCTCCTCCGGGACGGCAGCCGCCGCGTGCGGCTGCGCCGCCGGATCATCCGTCAGGTCCGCGCGACCTGGTGACGTGGACCCCGGAGCCGGGACCGGGACCCGCACCGGGGACCACGTCGCCATGCGTGCCCGTCAGGCCGCGTTGCGCGCCCGGCGGTAGAGCACGGCGCCCGCCAGCAGCATGCCCGCGGCGAGGGGCACTCCGGCGGTGAGGGTGTCACCGGCCCCGGTCGCGGCCAGGCCCCCCGTCGGGGTCGAGCCGGTCCCCTGCGCGGGGTGCGCGACGGACACGACCGGCACGGTGCCGGGCCCGCGGGTTGCGTTCCCACCGGGCCCGCCGGGGGTTGCGTTGTCACCGGATCCGCTCCCGGTCCCGTGATCGCCGGACCCGGCCTGCGTCCCGGTGTCACCAGGCCCAGGCTGGCCCGGAGTCCCGTGATCGCCCGGGGTTCCCTGGTCACCGGGCCCGCCCGGGTGGGGGTTCGGGTGGCCGGGGTGGTTCGGTTGCTCGTCCTCGTCACACGGCTCGTCCGGGTTTCGCGGATGGCTCGGGTGCTCGGGGTGGGTCGGGTGTTCCGGGTGTTCCGGGTGACTCTGGTGCTCGGGGTGGCTCTGGTGTCCGGGGCGGCCCGAGACGTTGGCGCAGCGGTTGCCGAAGGCCGGATTCAGGGCCCCCACCACGTTCACCGTGTTCCCGCAGGCGTTCACCGGTGTGTCCACGGGTGCCTCGAGGGCGTTCCCGGACAGCAGGCCGGGCGAGTGCGCGGCGTGGCCGGAGGCCGTGGAGTCGGCCTGCGCGTGGCCGCCGCCGAACGCGAGCAGACCCCCCGCGGCCGCCATGGTGATCAACGTCTTCTTGCCGGTGACCTGTGCCTGTCGTCGCATCTGTACTTCGTCCCCTGGTGTGCGTAGTGCGCGCGCAGGCACGCGCACGGCGGGTCGGCGCACCGGCCGCACGGCCGCACGGGCTCTCCTGCCCGGTGCGCCGAAAGATCGTGGTCGGGCCGTAAAAGCCCGGCGGCCCCGGAGCGCTGGTATGCGCTCCGGGGCCCAGAACTTCAGAGGCGTCAGGCGTTGACGCAGGTGTTGCCGAAAGCCGGGTTCAGCAGGCCGATCACGGAGATCGTGTTGCCGCAGACGTTCACGGGGACGTGAACGGGAACCTGGATGACGTTGCCGGACGCGACACCGGGCGAACCGATGGCCGCACCCTGGGCACCCGCGTCGGCGACGGCGAGACCCGCACCCGCGAGAATCAGACCACCGGTAGCAGCCGCCGCAGCGACAACCTTCTTGAGCATTGTTCCTCCTAGTAGGCAAGTGCGGTCCCAGCCGCGGACCGCACCACCTGTAACGAGGAGGGATCACCAGGGCTACGAGCGTATGAGCGCATTCACTCTTCTCAGTGGATTTCGCACACCTTCCCGATTCCCGGGCGCCCGGCTCGTCCCGTTCGCCTCGGGACTCCTCCCGGGACTCCTCTCAGGACTCGTCGATGAACCGGTCGAGCACGCGCACGCCGAACTTCAGGCCTTCCACCGGCACCCGCTCGTCCACGCCGTGGAACATGCCGGCGAAATCCAGCTCCGGCGGCAGCTGGAGCGGCGCGAAGCCGAAGCAGCGGATGCCGAGGTCGTCGAAGGACTTGGCGTCCGTACCGCCGGAGAGCATGTACGGGACGGCGCGCGCGATCGGGTCGTGCGCCTTCAGGGCGGTCTGCATCGCGTCCACGAGCTTGCCGTCGAAGTCGGTCTCCAGCGCCTTGTCCGCGTGGACGTCCTCCCGCTTCACGCGGGGGCCCAGGATCCGGTCGAGGTCGGTGAAGAACTCCTCCTCGTAGCCCGGCAGGAAGCGGCCGTCCACATGGGCGGTGGCCTGCCCGGGGATGACGTTGACCTTGTAGCCCGCGCCGAGCATCGTCGGGGCGGCCGAGTTGCGCAGGGTCGCGCCGACCATCTTGGCGATGCCGCCGAGCTTGGCGAGAGTGGCGTCCATGTCGTCCGGGTCGAGCGGGGTGCCCAGCGCGTCCGAGAGTTCGTCCAGGAAGCCCCGCACGGTCTTGGTGACGCGTACCGGCCACGTGTGGCGGCCCAGGCGTCCGACGGCTTCGCACAGCTCGGTGATGGCGTTGTCGTTGTTGGTCATCGACCCGTGGCCGGCGGTTCCCTCCACCGTCAGGCGCATCCAGTGCATGCCCTTCTGGGCGGTCTCGACCAGGTACAGCCGCAGGTTCTCGTTCACGGTGAAGGAGAAGCCGCCGACCTCGCCGATCGCCTCGGTGACCCCCTCGAAGAGCCCGGGGTGCTTGTCGACGAGGTGCCGGGCGCCGTAGATGCCGCCCGCCTCCTCGTCGGCGAGGAAGGCCAGCACGATGTCACGGGGAGGCTTGCGGCCGCTGCGCATGCGGTCGCGGACGACGGCCAGCGTCATCGCGTCCATGTCCTTCATGTCGACGGCGCCGCGGCCCCACAGGCAGCCGTCGGCGATCTCGCCGGCGAAGGGGTCGTAGGTCCAATCCGCGGCGTTGGCCGGGACCACGTCGGTGTGCCCGTGGATCAGCAGGGCGGGCCGCGAGGGGTCCTCGCCCTCGATCCGCGCCACGGTCGAGGCGCGGCCCTTGTGCGATTCGAAGATCTGCGGCTCCAGCCCGACCTCGGCGAGCTGCTCGGCGACCCACTCGGCCGCCTTGCGTTCGCCGGGTCCGGAGTGGTCGCCGTAGTTGCTGGTGTCGATCCGGATGAGGTCCCGGCAGAGGTCGACGACCTCGTCCTCGCCGGATACGGTCCTGCCCGCGCTCGAGTCGCTCACGCTGCTTCCTCCCACTGACCACTGATCGGTATCGAACTGCCCCCATCCTCCCGCTCCGGACCGCTCCGCCCAAGGGGATCTCCGGCCGCCGGGGGGTGTGATCGAGGGCCCCGGAATGTTTGGTAATGTTTTCCACGTCGGAACGGCCCGCGAGGGACGCGAGACAGACACCTTGTCCGGGTGGCGGAATGGCAGACGCGCTAGCTTGAGGTGCTAGTGCCCTTTATCGGGCGTGGGGGTTCAAGTCCCCCCTCGGACACCAGCTGAGACCCCACTTCACGTGGGGTTTTTTGCTTTTCCAGGCTCTGGCGTGACCAACAGCCGAGCGAATCCCCAGGTCAGACCAGGGATGACAGGCCGAGTCGGCCCGCTCCGGAGGCGGCGAGCTTCCGCGCTCCGTCCTTACGTGAGTGCCCGTACCGGGCCGTCGTGTAGCCCGGTGCTGGTCAGCGCTTGTCGCCGGAACTGGACGCGGGAAGGGAACCGCGCTGCGGGGTGCTCAGCGCGCGGTCAGTCCTGCCCTGGGCCGCTTCCTGGCAACACACACCACCTCCGGAATCACCTCCGGCGCGGCACTGGTCTACCTGCTGCACGAACAGCAGGAAGCGATCACCGAAACCGAGGCCGGTACGGATCGTCGCCTGTTGGTCTGTGAGGAGGAATGGAGCGAGGTTCTGCGCCGGGTGAAGCGGGATCCGTCGTTCACCACCAAGCTGCGGACCGCTTGGGACGGGGCCACGCTGCGGAACACGACCAAGGAGGGACCCCAGGAGGTCAAGGCCCCCGCCATGGTGCTGCACGCTCACGTGACACCCTCCGACTGGCAGCGGTACGTGGGAGCTTCTGAGGCGGCAGGCGGCTCGTACAACCGCATCCTGCCGTTCCTTCTTGGCTCGGTGTCGATGCTGGATGACGACCGGGTGAGCCTGCCTGAGGTGGACGGTATGGAGCTGTCCGACGCCTACGCCTGGGCCACTGCCCGGCCCCGTGTGATCACCCTCGGGGAAGACGCTCGTCCGCTGTGGCCGATGGTCCGGCGGTACGCGCGCATCCTGGGTGAGACGCTGCCCGAGGCCCAGGCCGTGTTCATCGAGCGGACCGCAGAGCAGACGCTCAGGGTCGCGGCCTGCCTGGCAGCCTCCGAGTGCTCCACCACCATCACGGACGAGATTCTGTCGGCCGCTTTCACTCTCGTTCGCCGCTCTGTTCAGGATGCGGTCCGGATCACCAAAGGGGCTGACGCACAGCGGCAGTCACTCAGCCTGGCGGACAAGGTGAGGGCACGGATCAAGATGCACGGCGGTCGGGCCACGTCCTCTCAGGTCCTGCCCTACGTCGGTGCCAGCGCGAGTGAGGTCAAGGCACTGCCCGGAATCGTCGTCACCATGGACCGGTCCGGGAGGACCGGCCGCCCGGCCACCGTTTTCACACTCCGCAGTGACAGTTCCCAGCACGAGGAGTCAGCGCCGGCGAAGCGGACCGTAATGGAAAGCAACAGAGCGAAGGTCGTCCGCATCGACTCCTTCCGCGCTGCCCCGGCACAGCCCCCGGTCCGTCCGGCCGGACCCACGAGCGAGAACCCGTTCCGCTCACTGCTTTGAGCGCCCGACCTAACCAAGAAAGCCCCGGCCTACCCAGGCCGGGCTCATTCGTTGCTTCGACTATGCCAGCGAGCAGGGCAGTTCGGGACTGGAGCCGTTTGGGAAGCAGGACGCCAGGGCTACCGAGCTAGGCTCGGTAGAGCGAAGGGCGCTCGGCTACCTGGCCAGGGCTGAGACCGTCCACGGTCAGGTTGCCGGTCCACAGGTGGTCTCGGTTGGCGTAGGTGGCTTCGAAGCTGGCGCGCTTCCCACCGGGCTCCACCTTCCAGCCTTGGTCATGGAACTGGGCGACACGGTCGCTGCCACAGACGAACGCTCGGGTTGCCTGGATCAGAATCCACTGTGCGAGTTCGGTGTCCTTGGCTGCGGGCCTGCCACAGGAACGGGCCATCTGCCACAGCCGTGGCCACTCGACACCAGGGGTCAGGGGGCCGATCACGGCCACGTCCCCGATCCGTCGTTCGTCAAGATGGTGTGTGGCGTAGCCGAAGACCGTGCCGAACATCGCGAACACCGTGACCCGACCTCGTCCGGTCAGGCCCTCGTCATTGCTGCTCATCTTTGGAACCCTTGGCTGTGGCGGTCCGGGCGCCTTAGCCACGCCCGGACCGCTTCCGTTCAGTGAGAGTGGATCAGCAGCCGTCGCCGTCACCGCAGCACGCGGGCGGGTTGCAGTCCTTCGCCGCGCCCCACAGGCGGTCGTCCACGTAGAACCCGGCGGCCCTGACGCGGTCCACCACGGAACCGATCAGCGGGCGGGTGCGGACGGTGGCCTTGGGCTCGTGTCCGAGGAAGAACCCGAACTGTTCGTCGCACCACGTGGCGTACGCCTGGGTGTGGAGCACGAACGAGTGCCATCCGGGGTCCACGGCGTCGGACGGGGTCATGTCGAACGCACGGGTGTCGCCCATGACCTTGAGGAAGGCAAGGGCCTGGTCCACGATCCGGCGGGCGGTGGCCAGCTCGTGTCCGTACTCCTCGGCGCAGAACTCCGACACCTTCTCGAACAGCTCGGGACTGACGAGGTCCCGCCCCCGCCGTAGGTCCTGTTTGGAGTTCAGATCATGGGTGTGGTGCGATGCTGCGGAGCCAGAGCATCGCACCACACAGATGCAGGCCGGCCTCGTAGCTCTCTGGTGTCTTGTCGAAGCGGAACGCGATGCCGCGCCAGTTCCGCAGCCGGTTGATGCACCGCTCCACGGTGTTGCGCTCCTTGTACAGCTCCGCGTCGTGGGAAA
>NZ_JAGGOW010000229.1:847-18081 GCF_018614135.1 Streptomyces sp. ISL-66 | reverse complement strand
GGCCGGGACCGCGCCGGGTGCGGAGGTCCGCACCCGGGGCGGAGCGCTCCCGGGCCCCGGGGCTGCCGCGGCGGCCGGGGCGGCTCCCGCGGCCGGCGCCCTCAGCGCTCCCACACCTTGAACGCCCTGATCTGGTAGGGCGATTGGGGCAGCCATACCCCGTCGCCCGGATAGGTCTGGAACTCTCCCGTCTCGGCGCACTCGGCCGACTGGTAGGTGGTGACCGGGCGCCCCGTGCGGTTGGAGACCGACTGGGCGGTGGTCCCGGCGGGCAGGGCGGTGCAGCTGTTGATGTCGAGGGTGCTGAGCTCGTGCGTCTTGCGGGTCCCCTTGAACTCGGGCTTCGCCCACAGGCACAACTGCCCGGTGGCGCAGGCCCCCAGCGGCGGCGGCCCCGAGGCGCGGCCCGCCCCGCGGCCCGCGGCGTGGGCGGAGCCGGCGGTGCCCGGGACCAGCAGGGTGAGGGCGAGGACGGCGGCCGAGACGGCGGCGCGTCCGGGACGGACGGTGTTCCACGTACGCATGACGGATCGATCTCCTTGTGGACGAACGGGCCCCGAACCGTTTCCGGAGCTCCGACGACACCACGCTGACCTGCGGCGACGGGCGGGCGGAAGGGGTCCCGGGCGGGTCCACCCGGATAGGCGACAGCCCCGCCGGAACGGCCGGCGGGGCTGTCGGAGCCTTGGAGTTGACGCTTCCGCGGCCCTGCTGAAGGTGCGCGGCGCCCGCGTCCGCGAGGAAGAACGCGGTGCTCGTCCCTGACACGAACGTGTCGTTCGCGATGCCGGAGATGACCTGCGCGACCCGCTGCGCGACCCGCTCGGGAGCGCCTTCTGGGAAGGTCCGTCACAGGTAACCTGACCGCCCACCGCGCCGCCGACGGACGAGGAGCCCGAGCACCCGTGATGACCGACCGACGGCCCGCGCCGTCCGCGCCGGCGGCCGGCCTGCGCGAACGCAAGAAACGGCGCACCCGTGACGCGCTGCTGCGCGCCTCCCTGCTCCTCTTCGTCTCGCAGGGGTACGAAGAGACCACCGTCGATGAGATCACCGACGCCGTGGACGTCTCGCAGCGCACCTTCTTCCGGTACTTCGCCAACAAGGAGGAGGCCGCCTTCGCCGTTCAGGACCTGGTGGAATCGCACTTCGTCTCCGCGCTGCGCTCCCGGCCGGCCGCCGAGGGCCCCCTCGCGGCGATGCGCGCGGCCGTGCTGGGCGCCTGGGACACCGTGGAGGAGGCCCTCTCCGAGGTGGTCCCGGTCGACCTCTACATGCGCAGCTACCGGCTCATCGAGTCCACCCCGGCCCTGCTCGCCCTGCACCTGCGCCGCTCCACCGAGCTGGAGGAGCGGATCGCCCGGCTGATCGCCGAGCGCGAGGGCCTCGACGTGGACGCCGATCCGCGGCCCCGGGTGGCCGTCGCCGCCTTCTCGGGCGTGATGAGGGTCACCGGCCGGCTCTGGGGGCAGGGCGAGGACACCAGCGTCGCCACCATCCGGCGGATGGCCGAGGCCCACCTCGACCAGATCGGCCCGGCGCTGGCCACCGACTGGGGCGGCCCGGCCCGGCAGGCCTGACCAGCGCCCGCGCGCGCAGGTACGTACGGGACGCGTACGAGATCACCCGCGCCCGGCGGCTCCGCACGGCCGGCGGTGACTCCCGTCACCCGGCGCGCCACCGGCCTCGGCGGTCTCATAGGCTGGGACGCAGTGAACCTGCCCGGCCCCGCCCCCGCCCATCCCCCCGCCGCCGATCCCGTCGCGCGTCCGGCCGCCCTGCGCACCCTGCTCGCGCTGGCGGTGGTCTTCCTGATGCTCGCGACCACCGGCTGGACCGCCGTGCACCGGCCCGAGAGCGGCGCCTCCCCTCGCGCGGCCGCCCTCGTCTCCTGGGCCCAGGCCCGGTTCGAGGGCCGGGCGCTGCCCGCCGCCGACGCCCCCGCGCCGGTGGTGGCACGTTTCTTCGCCGGCCTCGACGGCGCCCAGCGCGCCCGGCTCGCCGAGGGGCACCCCCTCGTGGTCGGCAACCTGGAGGGCGTCCCGGTCACCACCCGCTACCGGGCCAACCGGATCGCCCTGCGGCAGGCCGCCCGCGCCGAGGAGGCCGCCGGGCACGACGTCACGCTGGCCCCCGCCGACCGCGCCGCGGCCGCCCGGCGCGCCCACCGCTTCGACTCCCTCGCCGAGCCGGACCGGCAGATCCTCATCTTCGACCCGACCGGCGGCGCCCTCGTCGCGGAGGTCTTCGGCGACCTCGACGCGGCCCGCCGGATCTCGGTGATCGTCCCCGGCGTCGACACCGACGCGCTGACCTTCGAGCGCACCCAACGCCGCCTCACCGCCCCCGCCGGCATGGCGGAGTCCTTGTACGAGGCCGAGCGCGCGGCCTCACCCGGGAGCCGCACGGCCGTCATCGCGTGGGCCGGGTACACCGCGCCGACCGGGGTCGGCATGGACGCCGCGACCGGCCGCATGGCCGTGGACGGCGCGCAGAAGCTGCGCGCACTGACCACCTCGCTGCCCGGCCGCGCCGGCGTGGCGCTGTTCTGCCACAGCTACGGCTCGGTGGTGTGCGGGGTCGCCGCGCACGAACTGCCCGACCGGGTCACGGACATCGCGGTCGCGGGCAGCCCCGGGATGCGGGCCGAGAACGTCGGCGAGCTGGGGACCTCGGCGCGGGTGTGGGCCATGCGGGACTCCGGCGACTGGATCGCCGACGTGCCGCACCTGGAGCTCGGTGGCCTGGGCCACGGCGCGGATCCGGTCTCCACGGGCTTCGGCGCACGGGTGTTGTCCGCCTCCGGCGCCAAGAGCCACACCGGCTATTTCGAGCCAGGGACCGACTCTTTGGACAACTTCGCCAAAATCGGAACCGGCGCGTTCGCTTCCATGGTGTGTTCCACCGGGGACGACGCCTGTCGGCGTGGAATTTCCGGCACGAACGGTCCCTGACACGCGTAGACGGACCGAAAACGGGTTTCACAGCAGGGGGACGCGCGGGGGTGCGTCCCTTTACCATGTGCCGCATGGGTGACGTACTGGCCGGAAGCCATGCCGTCTGGGAGTTCGACCGCACCACGGACTCGATGCTCATCCGCTTCGCACGGGGGATGCGAACGCCCAGGCTCTGGCATGCCCTCGGGGCGCGCCGGATCCCCCTCGAAGCGTTGTCCGGGGTGAGCCTGACCGTGGGGCGGCGGGACACCGTGGTGCTGCGCGCCTCGGCTCGGCCCGGCGCGGATCCGCTGATGGAGGCCGCGGCGGGGCAGCTGAAGGAGGCCTGCGATCCGTACCGGCTGGTCCTGCCGGGCGACCGGGCCGCGCGGGCGGCCGCCTTCGTGGACGCCGTACGGGAGCGGCTGGGCCGCGGCCCGGCGGAGCCGACGGGGCGGTTCCTGGTGACGGCGGCGCCGCGGCCCCCGCTCACGCTGAAGGCGTACGACGCCCGGCTCGTCTTCGACGGCGCGGCGGTGACCTTCCGCTGGTCCCGCACGGGGGCCACGAGCGCCAAGTGGAAGGCGGGCGACCAGCGGTATCCGCTGGCCGACGTGACCGGCGTCGAATGGCACTCCCCGGACCGCCCCGGAGGCCACCTGCGCCTGCTCGTCCGGGGCCATACGGGCGATCCGCGCCCCGACCACGACCTCGCTTCGGCGGTCTTCGGCGTGGGCTACGGGGCGGTGCACGAATCGCTGCCGTTCGCGGCGGCCCTCCTCGCCGCCCTGCGCGAGCGCTCCCGGGTCGCCGCGGTGCCCCGGCCCCGCTCCGGCGACCGGCTGGAGCACCTGGGCGAACTGCACAGCGCGGGCCTGCTGACGGACGCGGAGTACGCCGCCCTGCGCGACCGGTTCACGGCGGGAGCCTGAGCCGGAGGGCGCCGGGGCTTGAGAGCAGGAGCCGGAGAGCCAGGGCCGGAGCCGGAGTCCCGAATCCGGAGGCCGGAGCCGGAGCCCCGAAGCCCGAAGCCCGAAGCCCGAAACCGGAGCCCCGAGCCGGAGCCCTCCCGGCCGCGACCATGGCCGCGGCCTACTCCTCGCGCGCCGCCGAGGTGGAGCTCATGTCCGGGTAGCGGTCGCCCGCGACCCGGCCGGCGATGGGCTCCAGCAGTGCCAGCTCGGCTTCCGTCAGGACGATCCGGGTCGCCGCGGTGTTCTCCGCGAGGCGGGCCGGCTTGCGCGTGCCCGGGATCGGAACCACCGTCAGCCCGTGCACCAGCGCCCGCTGATGCACCCATGCCAGCGCGATCTGTCCGGGCGTGGCGGAGCGCGCCGCCGCGATCTCCCGCACCGGCTCCAGCAGCGCCCCGTTGGCCTTGGCGTTCTCCCCCGTGAAACGGGGCTGGTGACGGCGGTAGTCCCCGGGCGTCAGCTCGGCCGTCGCGTCCGTGAACGCGCCGGTCAGGAAGCCGCGTCCGAGCGGGGAGTAGGGCACCAGGGCCACGCCCAGCTCCGCCGCCGCGCCCACCGCGCTGCGCTCCACGTCCCGGCTGAACAGCGACCACTCCGACTGGAGGGCCGCGATCGGGTGCACCGCGTACGCCTCGCGCAGCTCGGCGCCGGTCACCTCGCTGAGCCCGAGGCGGCGCACCTTGCCCTCGCGCACCAGCTCCGCCATGGCGCCGACCGATTCGGCGAGCGGTACCGCCGGGTCGCGACGGTGCATGTAGTAGAGGTCGATCACGTCGGTGCCGAGCCTGCGCAGGCTGCCCTCGACCGCGCGCCGTACGTACTCCCGGTCGTTGCCGATCCCCCGGTACGCCTCGTCCCCGCCGCGCACGATGCCGAACTTCGTGGCGAGGGTGATCTCCTCGCGGTGCGCGGCCACGAACGGCGCGAGGAACTCCTCGTTCGCTCCCCGCCCGTAGGCGTCGGCGGTGTCGAAGAGGGTGACCCCGGTGGCCAGCGCCGCGTCGAGGGTCCGGCGGGCGACCGCTTCGTCCGTGTCGCCGTAGAACTCGCTCATGCCCATGCAGCCGAGGCCCTGGACGCCCACCAGCGGGCCACCCTTGCCCAGTTCGACCTTCTCGATCTTCTCGGTCTGCTCGATCTTCTCGGTGCCCACCGTGTTCTCCGTCATGTCCGGTCCGCCTCTTCCGCTACGGTGCGCATCGCAACGGTGCCCGTCGCGTACGTGTCGATCTTGTAGTCCAGCACGGCGAGCGCGTCGTTCAGCTCCGTGATGCGCGCCCGCACCTCGCGGCGCGTCCGCTCCAGCAGCTCGCGCCGCTCGGCGAAGGTGTGCGTGCCCTCGCGGACCAGCTCGGCGTACCGGACCATGTCCGCCACCGACATTCCGGTGGTGCGCAGCTTGCCGACGAAAGCCAGCCAGTCGAGGTCCTTGTCACTGAAGCGCCGCTGCCCCGAGTGGGAGCGGTCCACGTGCGGCATGAGGCCGATCCGCTCGTACCAGCGCAGGGTGTGCTGGGTCAGTCCGGTCCGTGCCTCGACCTCGCTGATCGTGTACCGCGTCTGCGTCAGGCTCATGGTTCCCACGCTAAAACCTTGGAGTGCACTCGAAGCAAGTACGCTCGGCCGCATGGAGAGCCTGCAGAGTCTGCGCATCATCGAGAACTGGCCGGTACCGACCGCCGCCGCGGCCGTGGTCCGCGCCGACGGGACCGTGCTCGCCGGCCACGGCCCGGTGGACCACCGCTTCCCGTTGGCCTCCGTCACCAAGCCGCTCGCCGCGTACGCCGCCCTCGTCGCCTACGAGGAGGGCGCGATCGAGCTGGACGAGCCCGCCGGGCCCGAGGGCTCCACCGTGCGCCACCTGCTGGCGCACACCAGCGGTCTGGCCTTCGACGAGCACCGCGTGACGGCCCCGCCCGGACAGCGCCGGCTGTACTCGAACGCGGGCTTCGAGGTGCTCGGCGACCACATCGCGAAGGCCACCGGCATCCCGTTCCCCGAGTACCTGCACCAGGCCGTCTTCGAGCCGCTGGGCATGGCGTCGAGCTCCCTGGAGGGCTCCCCGGCCAAGGACGGCGTCTCCACCGTCGCCGACCTGGTGCGGTTCGCCGCCGAGCTCCAGCAGCCCCGGCTGCTGGACGTCCGCACCGTGGCCGAGGCCACCTCCGTGGTCCACCCGGGGCTCAAGGGCGTGCTGCCCGGCTACGGCCACCAGTCCCCCAACGACTGGGGCCTCGGCCTGGAGATCCGCGACGGCAAGTCCCCCCACTGGACGGGCGCCGGCTCCTCGCCGCGCACCTTCGGACACTTCGGGCAGGCCGGAACCTTCCTGTGGGTGGACCCGGACGCCCGCGCCGCGTGCGTGGCCCTGACGGACCGCGCCTTCGGCCCGTGGGCCGTGGAGGCCTGGCCCCCGTTCACCGACGCGGTGCTCGCCGAGCTGGAAGGACACCGGGCCGGGTCACAGCACTAGGAGAGTTCCCAGATCAGGAGTTCGCACGGGGATCCGGCGACGAGCTCCAGGTCCCGCTCGCCGGTGATCCGCGCCGAGTCCCCGGGGCCCAGCTCCTCGCCGTCCTCGGCGCCCTTGCCGTCCAGGCGCAGGTCTCCCCGTACGACGTGCAGGTACACGCGCTCGGCCGCCGGTACGGCGACCCGCTCGCCCGCGCCCGGACGCCGGACGTGCAGGACGGCGCCGGCCGCGGGCACGGCGTAGGGCGTGCTCTCGGCGATGCCCCTGACCAGGGCGTACGAGGGCTCCCCGGCCGGATCGAGCGGCGCGAGCCAGGTCTGGACGAAGCGCAGCGGGGCGGGGCCCTCGTTGCGCTCCGCGTGCCGGGCCCCGGTTCCGGCGCCGAGGTGCTGCACGTCGCCGGGCCGGACCCGTGCCGTGGCGCCCGCGCCGTCGCTGTGGGTGAGCTCGCCCTCGGCCACCCAGGTCACGATCTCGGTGTGGCTGTGGGGGTGCTCGTCGAAGCCCGCGCCGGGGGCCAGGCTCTCCTCGTTGCACGCCACGACCGCCCCGAAGCGCAGGTTGTCGGGGTCGTAGTGCGACCCGAAGGAGAAGGCGTGCCGGGTGGCGATCCCGGCTCCCGGGTCCCCGCCCTCGTAGCGGTCGGCGCCTCGGCGTACGTCAATCATGGGGGCCACCGTAGCCGCCGGGCGGCCCGCCGCCACCGGGGCGTCCGCGGGCGCCCCGGGGAGACCCGACTCCGCGCAGCCTCCCCGATAAGGCAGTCTTGTCACGTGCCCCAACCCGAACGTGAGCATTCCCCCGCGATCCATCCCGCGCATCCGGCTCCCGCCCATCCGCACGCCGCGACGCTGCGCCGGCTGGAGAAGTCCTCCGGACGGCTCGCCGCGAACGCCATCGCCCGCATGGACGAGACCCTGTCGTGGTACCGGGCGATGCCCCCGGAGAACCGGTCCTGGATCGGCCTGGTCGCCCAGGCCGGCATCGCCGCGTTCACCGAGTGGTTCCGGCACCCGGAGGCCTCACAGGCGATCTCGACCGACGTGTTCGGGACGGCTCCGCGCGAGTTGACGCGGGCGATCACGCTGCGTCAGACCGTCGAGATGGTGCGGACGACCATCGAGGTCATGGAGACGGCCATCGACGAGGTCGCGGCGCCGGGAGACGAGTCGATCCTGCGCGAGGCGCTGCTCGTGTACGCCCGCGAGATCGCCTTCGCGACCGCCCAGGTCTACGCGCAGGCCGCCGAGGCGCGGGGGGCCTGGGACGCCCGGCTGGAGTCGCTGGTGGTCAACGCGGTGCTGTCCGGGGAGGCCGACGAGGGCGCACTGTCGCGGGCCGCGGCACTCGGCTGGAACTCCCCGGAACACGTGTGCGTGGTGCTGGGCACCGCTCCGGAGGGTGACAGCGAGCTGACGGTCGAGGCGATCCGGCGCGCGGCCCGCCACCACAAGCTCCAGGTCCTCACCGGGGTGCTCGGGGACCGGCTCGTGGTCATCGCGGGCGGCAGCGACAATCCGATGCAGGTGGCGAAGTCGCTGATCGGCCCGTTCGCGGCGGGCGCCGTGGTGGCCGGCCCGGTGGTCCCGGACCTGTTGAACGCCACGAAGTCGGCGCAGGCCGCGGCGGCCGGGCTCAAGGCGTGCACCGCGTGGCAGGACGCTCCGCGCCCGGTGCTGGCGGATGATCTCCTGCCCGAACGCGCGATCGCCTCCGACCCTGCGGCCCGCGAGCAGCTGGTGGAGGAGATCTACAGACCGCTCGAAGAAGCGGGCTCGGCCCTCCTGGAGACCCTCAGCGTCTATCTGGAGCAGGCGAGCAGCCTGGAAGGTGCGGCTCGGATGCTGTTCGTACACCCGAACACCGTGCGCTACCGGCTGCGACGTGTGACGGACGTCACCGGCTGGTCGCCCTCAGATGTCCGATCCGCGTTCACTCTGAGGATCGCCCTGATCCTCGGGCGTCTGGCCGTCGGCGATCCTCAGTCCTAGACTTTTGTCGGACATCAACAATTACGCCGAAGGTTCTTCGTCCCTGTCCCCACGGGCGGCGCGGACCGAACACAAGAGAGAGTGTGAGGGTGCTCGTACTCGTCGCTCCCGGCCAAGGCGCACAGACGCCCGGCTTCCTGACTCCCTGGCTCGAACTGCCCGGCGCCGCTGACCGCGTCGCCGGCTGGTCGGACGCCATCGGGCTCGACCTTGCCCACTACGGCACGAAGGCCGACGCGGAAGAGATCCGCGACACGGCCGTCGCACAACCCCTGCTGGTCGCGGCCGGCTTGCTCTCGGCCTCCGCGCTGGGCGCCCCCACGGCCTTCGGTGCCGTGGCGGGCCACAGCGTCGGCGAGATCACCGCCGCCGCCTTCGCCGGCGTGCTCTCCGACGCCGACGCCCTGGCGTTCGTACGGACCCGCGGGCTCGGCATGGCCGAGGCCGCCGCGGTCACCGCGACCGGTATGGCCGCGGTCCTCGGCGGGGAACCGGACGTCGTGGTGGCGCACCTGGAGAAGCTGGGTCTGACCCCGGCGAACATCAACGGCGCGGGCCAGATCGTCGCGGCCGGCACGATGGAGCAGATCGCCGCACTCGAGGCCGACAAGCCCGAGGGCTCCATGAAGGTCGTCGCCCTCAAGGTCGCGGGCGCCTTCCACACGCACCACATGGCCCCGGCCGTCGCCCGGCTGGAAGAGGCCGCTCGCGCCCTCGCCCCGGCCGACCCGGTGCTGAAGTACGTTTCGAACAAGGACGGTCAGGTCGTGACCACGGGCGCCGATGTCGTCGCCCGGCTGGTGGGCCAGGTGGCCAATCCGGTCCGCTGGGACCTGTGCATGGAGACGTTCGCCGATCTGGGCGTCACGGGGATCATCGAGCTGTCCCCCGGCGGCACCCTGACGGGTCTGGCCAAGCGCGCGCTCAAGGGCGTACCGAGCGTGGCCCTGAAGACCCCGGACGATCTCGAAAAGGCCGCGGCGCTCGTCGCCGAGCACGCGGTCTGAGAGAAGGAGCCCACACAGCATGTCGAAGATCAAGCCTGCCAAGGGCTCCCCGTACGCCCGCATCATGGGGGTCGGCGGCTACCGCCCGGTCCGCGTGGTGCCCAACGAGGTCATCCTCGAGACCATCGACTCGTCCGACGAGTGGATCCGCTCCCGTTCGGGCATCGCGACGCGGCACTGGGCCTCGCCCCAGGAGACCGTCGCCGCGATGTCGGTGGAGGCCTCGGGCAAGGCGCTGGCCGCCGCCGGGATCGCACCGGAGAAGATCGGCGCCGTGATCGTCTCGACGGTGTCGCACTTCAAGCAGACGCCGGCGGTCGCGACCGAGATCGCGCACCGCATCGGCGCCGGCAAGCCCGCGGCCTTCGACATCTCCGCCGGCTGCGCCGGGTTCGGCTACGGCCTGACCCTGGCCAAGGGCCTGGTGGTGGAAGGTTCCGCGGAGTACGTCCTCGTCATCGGCGTGGAGCGGCTCTCGGACCTCACCGACCTGGAGGACCGCGCGACGGCCTTCCTGTTCGGCGACGGTGCGGGCGCCGTGGTCGTCGGTCCCTCGGACGAGCCGGCCATCGGCCCCTCCGTATGGGGTTCGGAGGGCGACAAGTCCGAGACCATCAAGCAGACCGTGCCGTGGGACGAGTACCGCAGCACGGACAGCGCCGAGAAGTTCCCGGCCATCACGCAGGAGGGTCAGGCGGTCTTCCGCTGGGCCGTCTTCGAGATGGCCAAGGTGGCCCAGCAGGCGCTCGACGCAGCCGGGATCACCGCGGACGACCTGGACGTCTTCATCCCGCACCAGGCAAACATGCGGATCATCGACTCGATGGTGAAGACTCTGAAGCTGCCGGAGCACGTCACGGTCGCCCGTGACGTCGAAACCACCGGCAATACCTCGGCCGCCTCGATCCCGCTCGCAATGGAGCGGCTCCTGGCGACCGGAGCGGCGAAGAGCGGCGACACCGCGCTCGTCATCGGCTTCGGGGCGGGACTCGTCTACGCCGCGACGGTCGTTACCCTCCCCTAGGGCCCGGGATCCACATTCCGAAGCCTGATCAACCCAGTTAGCTAGAGAAGGAGCGCCACATGGCCGCCACCCAGGAAGAGATCGTCGCGGGTCTCGCCGAGATCGTCAACGAGATCGCCGGCATCCCCGTCGAGGACGTCCAGACCGACAAGTCCTTCACCGACGACCTGGACGTCGACTCGCTGTCCATGGTCGAGGTCGTCGTCGCCGCCGAAGAGCGCTTCGACGTCAAGATCCCGGACGAGGACGTCAAGGGCCTCAAGACGGTCGGCGACGCCGCGGACTACATCGCGAAGCACCAGGTCTAAGCCTGACGAGCGTTTGTCGCCACCTGGCGGTGGCGCCGTGACAATTCAGCACCCCCTGAGACGTGGAGAAAGAATTCCTGTGAGCCCGACCAATCGCACCGTGGTCGTCACCGGTATCGGCGCAACCACTCCGCTGGGTGGCGACAGCGCTTCGACCTGGGAAGGTCTGCTTGCCGGCCGTTCCGGCGTAAAGCCCCTCGAGGGTGAGCGCTTCGCCGAACTCCCGGTTCGTATCGCCGCCACTGCCGCCGTGGACCCGAGTGAGGTCCTTCCCCGGCCGCTGGCCCGCAAGCTGGACCGCTCGGCCCAGTTCGCGGTCATCGCGGCCCGCGAGGCGTGGGCCGACGCCGGTTACACCGACCCGGCGGGCGCGGAGACCACCACGGGTGCCTCGATCGCCCCCGAGCGCCTGGGGACCGTCATCGCCTCCGGCATCGGCGGCGTGACCACCCTGCTCGACCAGTACGACGTGCTGAAGGAGAAGGGCGTGCGCCGGGTTTCCCCGCACACCGTTCCCATGCTCATGCCCAACGGCCCCTCCGCCAACGTCGGCCTGGAGGTCAACGCCCGCGCGGGCGTGCACACTCCGGTCAGCGCCTGCGCGTCGGGCGCCGAAGCCATCGGCTACGCCGTCGAGATGATCCGCACCGGCCGCGCCGACGTGGTCGTCGCGGGCGGCACCGAGGCGGCGATCCACCCGCTGCCGATCGCCGCGTTCGCCAACATGATGGCGATGTCCAAGAACAACGACAACCCCGGTCAGGCCTCGCGCCCGTACGACAAGGGCCGTGACGGCTTCGTCCTCGGCGAGGGCGCCGGCGTCGTGGTCCTGGAATCCGCCGAGCACGCCGCCGCGCGCGGTGCCCGGGTCTACTGCGAGGTGCTGGGCCAGGGCCTGTCCGCGGACAGCCACCACATCGCGCAGCCGGAGCCGACCGGCCGCGGCGTCGCGGCCGCCGTGCAGAACCTCCTCGACAACACGGGTCTCGACCCGGCCGAGCTGGTCCACCTCAACGCGCACGCCACGTCCACCCCGCAGGGTGACACGGCCGAGCTGAAGGCCCTGCGCAAGGTGCTGGGCGACGACCTCGACCACATCGCGATCTCGGCGACCAAGTCGATGACGGGTCACCTGCTGGGTGGCGCGGGCGGTATCGAGACGGTGGCGACGGTGCTGGCGCTGTACCACCGCCTGGCCCCGCCGACCATCAACCTCGACGAGATCGACGACGACATCGACGCCGACATCGTGACCGGCGAGCCGCGCAAGCTCCGGGCCGAGGGCCCGATCTCCGCGATCAACAACTCGTTCGGCTTCGGCGGCCACAACGTCACGCTGGCGTTCCGAACCGTCTGAGCCGTCGTCTGGACCACCGTCTGAACCCCGCTCCGTGAAGAAGGCCCACCCGGGATCCGGGTGGGTCTTCTTCGTGCGCCCGCCGCGTCGGCAGGGAATGCTCAGACCACCTGGTGGAGCCAGCGCACCGGGGCGCCCTCGCCCGCGTAGCGGAAGGGTTCGAGCTCGTCGTCCCAGGGTTTGCCGAGCAGTTTGGCGATCTCCGCCTCCAGATCGGTCTCTCCGTGCGCCGACCGGGCGAGGGCGGCGCGCAGCCGGTCTTCGGGGATCAGGATGTCTCCGTGCATCCCGGTGACGGCGTGGAAGATGCCGAGCTGCGGGGTGGAGCTGTAGCGCTCTCCCTCTGCGGTCGGGCAGGGTTCCGCGGTCACTTCGAAGCGGAGCAGGTGCCAGCCCCGCAGCGCGGAGGCGAGTTTCGAGGCGGTGCCCGCTTCGGCCTCCCAGGAGAACTCGGCTCTCCAGGTGCCGGGGGAGGCGGGCTGACGGATCCAGTCGAGGTTCACCCGCACCCCGAGCACGCCCGCGACGGCCCATTCCACGTGCGGGCAGAGCGCACGCGGTGCGGAATGCACGTACAGGACTCCACGTGTCGTCACCGGGACCTCCAGTGTGGGACGAGGTCGGGAATAAACTCCAGAAAACGGACAGAATGTGACGTGATGCAATGTAACGGAAATTATTTGACATTGCGTTGCGGGACTTGCGGCCGAAACGCCACGGGAAAAAGCTACCGTGCGCCGGGGGTCATGGTGTGACGTACGGTCGCTCCCAAGCCCGTAAACACAGACCATTCACTCAGCAGGACGCCCCCGAGGGACGCGGGGCGACGAGGAGGGACCTCCCGCATGCGCACCACCGCCCCACGCCGCCGCGCGCGTCGGACGCATCGGGGGGCGGGCGCGGTGCTCGCCCTGGTGATCGCGGTGGCGGGCCCGCTGGCCGGGTGTTCGGCCGACGGGGCGAAGCCCGGGGGCGAGCGGGGGGCGCAGGCAGCGCCGCGGTGGAACACGGCGCCCGCCTCGGTCGCCGCCGTGGGCGACTCCATCACCCGTGGTTTCGACGCCTGTTCGGTGCTGGCCGACTGCCCGGAGGCCTCCTGGGCCACGGGCAACGATCCCCAGGTCCACTCGCTGGCCGCCCGGCTGCTCGGAGAGGCCGAGGCGCCGGCGCGCAGCTGGAACTACGCGGTCACCGGCTCCCGGATGGCGGACCTTCCGGGGCAGCTGGCCTCGGCGGCCGCGCACAAGCCGGACCTGGTCACGGTGATGGTGGGCTCGAACGACGCCTGCCGTCCGACGGCTTCCTCGATGACTCCCGTGGCCGCCTTCCGCGCCGGCTTCGAGAAGGCGCTCGCCGGTCTGCGGGCCGCCTCGCCCGCCTCCCAGGTGTACGTCTCCAGCGTGCCGGACCTGCAACGACTGTGGTTGCAGGGCAAGGACGACCCGATGGTGCGGCAGATCTGGAAGCTCGGCATCTGCCAGTCGATGCTCGCCGATCCGGTCTCGGCGGCCACCGGGGCGACGGCCCGGCGCGAGCAGGTGCGGGCGCGCGTGGTCGAGTACAACGAGGTGCTGCGCGAGGTCTGCGGGAAGGATCCGCTGTGCCGCTACGACGGCGGCGCGGTCTTCCAGTACCCCTTCGCCGCCGATCAGTTGAGCCACTGGGACTGGTTCCACCCGGGCAAGATCGGCCAGGCGCGGCTCGCGGAACTGGCGCACCGACAGGTGACGTCCCCGGAGCCGCCGCGTTGACGTCCTGACGCGCCGGGACGTACGGAACCGGGGGCGGGTGTCAGGGCCCGCCCCCGGTTCCGGCTTTTGAATCACCTCAGCACGGGTGATTTCCGGCCATTACAGTTCGAGGGCCGCCGTCAGCCGCGTGTCGCCGTGCGAGCGGCTCGCGCGGACCTCGTAGCCGCCGCCGATCCGGCGCCAGGCGCGATTGGCCTCGTCCCAGATCTCGAAGGACCGTTCGGGCAGGGGGATCTCCACCTCGACGCTCTCGCCGGGGCCGGCTTCCACGCTCGCGAAGCCGGCCAGCCAGCTCGCCGGGCGTTCGGCCGCCGCGCTCCGCGCGCCGTCGTGCGCGGTGGCGACGGGGGCCAGGTAGACCTGGACGGTCTCGCGGCCCGGCCGGGTGCCGGTGTTGGTGACGCGGACCCGCGCCCGCGCGGGGGTGACCTCCAGGGACTCGTACGCCCAGTCCGTGTAGCCGAGGCCGTGCCCGAAGGGGTAGGCCGGGACGATCCCGTGCTTCTCGTAGGCCCGGTAGCCGATGAACAGCCCCTCGGCGTATTCGAGGCGGCCCGCCGCCGGGGCGACTTCGGTGACCGGCGCGTCGGCGAACCGGGCGGGCCAGGTGGTGGGCAGCCGCCCGCCCGGCTCCGCGTCCCCGAGGAGTACGTCGGCCAGCGCGGCCCCGCCCTCCTGCCCGGGGAACCAGGTCAGCAGCACCGCGGCGACCTCCTCGCGCCACGGGAGTTCCACCGGGGAGCCCGCGTTGACGACGACCACGGTGTTCGGGTTCACGGCGGCGACGGCCCGGACCAGGTCGTCCTGCCGGCCCGGGAGGGCGAGGTCCTTGCGGTCGAAGCCCTCGGACTCCACCCGCTCGGTGGTGGCGACCACCACGACGGCGGTGTCGGCGGCCCGCGCCGCCTCCACGGCCTCGGCGATGAGCTCGTCGGCGGAGCGCTGCGGGCCGAGGTGGAGGAAGGAGAACATGATCGCCTTGAGCGGCAGGGCGGTCATGTCGGGGACCTGGTAGGTCAGCGAGACCTGGACGGCCTCGCCCTCGGTGAGGGTGATCCGGGCCCGCTCGCTGGGTGCGCCGAAGAAGGCCTCGAAGGGGTCGGCCTCGTCGCCCATCTCCTGGACCCCGTCCCAGACGTCCTCGCCGCCGACTGACAGGGCGAAGGCGCCGAGTCCTCGGGTACCGAAGGCGTGCTCGCCGCTCTCGCGCGGGACGAACGTCCCGGTGACCTCGATGCTCGCCATGGTCTCGTACGTGGCTCCCGCGGGCAGGTCGTCGCCGATCCACTGGACCTGGCCGGTCGGCAGGCCGCCCTCGCCGAGGACGGCGCCGGAGGCGTCGCGGCAGATCGCGCGGAGCTCGAACCCCTTGTCGGCGGGGGCCAGTTCGTCGGTCGGATCGGCGCCGAGGGTGAAGGTGAGCGAGGCCGTCGACGAGCCGTCGAGGAGGGCGCTGAGGCCGTCCAGCGGGGAGACGATCCGCTCGGGGAAGACGGTGGCGGAGCCGCCGCCGAGGACGCGGGCATCGCGGGCGGCGGCGCCGATGAGGGCGACGGTGCGGCCGGCGGAGGCATCCAGCGGCAGGGCGCGGCGCTCGCCGGACACGGGTTCGTTGCGCACGAGGACGAAGCCCCGGGCGGCGATCTCGCGGGCCAGTGCCCGGCCGTCGACGGCGGCCGGCATCTCGCCGACGACGGCGGGGGCGCCTTCCAGGATGCCGACGCGGGCGGCGAGGCGCAGGACGTTGCGGACGGCCTCGTCGACGGCGGACTCGGGGACCTCCCCGGCGCGGACCGCCTCGGCGAGCGGGGCTCCGTAGACGGTGGCGGGGCCGGGCATGGCCACGTCGAGGCCGCCGAGGATGTCGCCGGTGGTGGAGCGGGCGGCCATCCAGTCGGAGACGTTGCAGCCGTCGAAGCCCCACTCGGCGCGCAGCACCTCGTTGACGAGGTGGGTGTGCTCGGTCATCGTGACGCCGTTGACCCGGTTGTAGGCGGTCATGATGCCCCACGGGTGGGCATGGGCGACGATGGCCTCGAAGGGCGCCAGGTACAGCTCGCGCAGCGGGCGCGGGGCGATGACGCTGTCGACGGTGAAGCGCTCGGTCTCGGCGTCGTTGCCGACGAAGTGCTTGACGGTGGTGGCGACCCCGCCGTCCTGGACGCCGTTGACGTAGCCGCCGCCGACCGCGCCGGTGAGGTACGGGTCCTCGGAGTAGCACTCGAAGTGCCGGCCGCCGAGCGGCGAGCGGTGCAGGTTCACGGTGGGCGCGAGGAGGACGTGGACGCCCTTGCGGCGGGCTTCCTGGGCGAGGAGGCGGCCGGCCCGGCGGGCGAGCGCGGGGTCCCAGGCGGCGGCGAGGGCGGTCGGCGAGGGCAGGGCGATCGAGGTGTCGTCGGCGGTCCAGCGCACGCCGCGCACCCCGATGGGGCCGTCGGACATGACCAGGGACTGCAGCCCGATCTCGGGGACGGCGGGCAGGGACCACATGTCCTGGCCGGCCAGGAGCCGGGCCTTGGTGTCGAGATCCAGCTTGCCCAGCGCCGCCTCTACGGCGTCGTTGCGGACCTGATCGGCATCGGTCACGGCCATGCCTCCTCGTGGAGTGCGGGTGGGTGAGTGCGTGGCCGCGCGCCCGCCGTGCGGTTCGGGCCGGGCGGTGCGGCTGTGCGGTGCGGCTGGCTCCATCGTGGACCCGATACCTGTAGAGCGGTAGGGTTCGTGATCTATTCGTAATGCATGGATGCCGTACGGTCCTGCTGGCAGGTGACAGCGGAAGGGGTGGCGGGGCGATGGCCAGGGCGAGAAGTGAGGAACGGCGGGCGGAGATCGTCCGCGCGGCCGTCGCGGTCATCGCGGAACGCGGATACCGCGGCGCCGCGCTGGGCACGGTCGCCGAGCGCGTGGGCCTGACCCAGCAGGGGCTGCTGCACTACTTCCCGACCAAGGAGGCGCTGCTCGTCGCCGTCCTGGAGGAGCGCGACCGCTGGGACACCGGCGGCGGCCCGCGCGCCACGGCCGGCGCCTGGCGGCTGGACCTGCTCGCCTCGCTCGTGGACTACAACGCCATGCGGCCGGGCATCGTGCAGACCTTCTCCGCGCTGCTCGGCGAGAGCGTCACCGAGGGGCATCCGGCCAGGGAGTTCTTCGCCGAGCGGTACGCGCAGGTGCGCGGGGAGATGACGGCGGTGCTGCGCGCCGAGTTCGGCGAGCGCCTGCCCTCGGGCCTCACGCCCGAGCAGGCGGCTCCGCTGCTGACCGCCGTGATGGACGGGCTCCAGTACCAGTGGCTGCTCGCCCCGGAAGCCGTGGACATGCCCGGAGCCTTCCGCTCCTTCCTGACCCTCCTGCACGGCCCCGCGGACACCGGGGCCCCGCGCGGCTGACCACCGCCCCGCGGCTGGTGGCCCCGC
>NZ_JAGGOW010000229.1:0-742 GCF_018614135.1 Streptomyces sp. ISL-66 | reverse complement strand
CCGGCCGGGCCCGGGCCGAAGGCGCGGAGCTGGTGCTGTTCCCCGAACTCGTGCTGACCGGCTACGAGCTGCCCGCGCTCGTGGCTGACCCCGGGCTGTGGCTGACCGGGCCCGAGGATCCACGGCTGGACGCGATCCGCTCCACCGCAATCGCCACCGCCGTCAACGTCGCGCTGCGCGTGGACGGCCCCCGGCCCGTCATCGCGACCCTGGTCCACGGCGCGGACGGCGCGCACGTGACCACGTACCTCAAGCAGCACCTGTACCGGCACGAGCAGGACGTCTTCACGGCGGGCGGGGTGGCGGGCCGCTTCTCCCTCGGCGGGGTCGGCTTCTCCCTGGGCATCTGCTACGACAACCACTTCGCCGGGGTGCCCGCCGCGGGCGCGGCGGCCGGCTGCCGGGTCCACCTGGCGAGCTCGCTCTACGGGACGGGCGCAGGGATCGCCGAACGGGCCGCCGTCCACCCCGGGATCGCCCGGGACCACGGGATGTACGTGGCGCTCGCCAACCACGTCGGAGCCGCCGGCCCGTGGACCGGTTGCGGGGGCTCTGCCGTGTGGGCGCCGGGCGGAACGCTGCTGGCCGAGGCCGACGACCGTACGCCGTCGATCGCCGTGGCGGACATCCCGGCCGGGGAACCGGCCGGGGAACCCACGGCCGACCGCGCCGGGGAGCCGACGCGGTCCAAGGACGCCGTGCCGCCCGGCGCGCCCGCCGGGAGCCCGGCGCGGGCCCGCGC
>NZ_JAGGOW010000022.1 GCF_018614135.1 Streptomyces sp. ISL-66 | reverse complement strand
GCCGGGCCGGCGCCCCGCGCTCCGCGGCGGCCCTGGCCCGGTTGGCCCGGGAGTCCTCGGGCTCCAGCGGGATCGGCGATCCGCGCAGCGGCTCGTCGGCGGTGCGCGGCAGCGTCAGCCGGAACTGCGAGCCGCCACCGGGCTCGCCCCAGGCCTGGAGCCAGCCGCCGTGCAGCCGGGCGTCCTCGACGGCGATGGACAGGCCGAGGCCGGTACCGCCGGTCGTGCGCGCCCGCGCCGGGTCCGCCCGCCAGAAGCGGTTGAAGACGCGGGTGGCCTCGCCGGGCTTGAGCCCGACTCCGTAGTCCCGTACGGCGACGGCGACGGCCCCGCCCGCGGAGGCGAGCCGGACGACCACGTCGCGGCCCTCGCCGTGCTCGACGGCATTGACGACGAGGTTGCGCAGGACCCGTTCCACGCGCCGGGCGTCGGCTTCGGCTATCACCGGCTGGGTGTCGCCGAGGACGCGGATCCGGGTGCTCTTGTGTTCGGCGAGCGGTTCCGCGGCGTCGATGACCTGCCGTACGACGTCCCGCAGGTCGATGGGCTCCGCCTCCAGCGCGGCGGCGCCCGCGTCGAACCGGCTGATCTCCAGCAGGTCGGCGAGGAGCGACTCGAAGCGGTCGAGCTGTCCGGCGAGCAGCTCGGCGGAGCGCGCGGTGACCGGGTCGAAGTCGGCGCGGGCGTCGTGGATGACGTCCGCGGCCATGCGTACCGTCGTGAGGGGGGTGCGCAGCTCGTGGGAGACGTCGGAGACGAAGCGGCGCTGCAGCCGGGAGAGGTCCTCCAGCTGCTGGATCTTGTTCTGGAGGGTTTGGGCCATCTTGTTGAAGGCTTCACCCAGGCGGGCGATGTCGTCCTCGCCGGTGACCTTCATCCGCTCCTGGAGCCGCCCCGCGGAGAGCCGCTCGGCGATGCCCGCGGCCATCCGTACGGGGGTGACGACCTGGCGCACGACGAGCCAGGCGATGGCCCCCAGGAGGACGACGACGAAGAGCCCGGCGGTGGCGATGGTGACCTTGACCAGGTTGAGGGACTCCTCCTCCTGGGTGAGCGGGAAGAGGTAGTACAGGTCGTAGGGGTCGCCGTTGATGTCGGTGAGCCGCTTGCCGATGACGAGCGCGGGCTCGGGCGCCTTGGCCCCGGCGCCGGCGGTGTAGCGGACCTCGGAGAACGTCTTGAAGGCGCCGGTGGCGTGGTTGACCTCCCGGCGCAGTCCTTGCGGGACGCTGGCGTTCGGATCCACGTTGCCGGAGGCGCGCGCGCCGCGGACGCCGAGGGCGCCCCGTGCGGGCGGCTGTTCCTCGCCGGTGCCGGTGCCGGCGCCCAGGGCGGCGACCTCGAAGGCGCTCTGCCCGCCGCTGGCGAGCTGTTTTACGAGGGAGTTCATCCAGGTGCTGGCGTCGCGGCCGACCTTGTTGTCGGAGGCGTCGGGCCCGTCCGCCGTGTAGGGCGTGTTGGCTTTCTCCTGTGCGACCGCGAACCCTCCCGCGGCCTGGCTCTGCGCGGCCTCCTCCTTGGCGTCGAGGAGGCCCTTGCTGACCTGGGCGATGACCACGAAGCCGAGGGCGAGGACCACGGCGAGCGAGATCAGCAGGGTGGCGGCGACCACCCGGAGCTGGATGTTGCGCCGCCAGAGCCGGACGGCCGGAAGCAGCGGCCGGCGTACGAGGCGTACGAACAGCCGCAGCACGGGGCCGCCGGGAGCTCCGACCGCGTCAGGACGGAGCTGCCGGCCGCCCCGCAGCGCTCCCCAGCGGGAGCCGCTCCGGGGCTTGCCGGGCTGCACGTCAGCTCGGTCCGGCCTTGTAGCCGACACCGCGCACCGTCACGACGATCTCGGGGCGCTCCGGGTCCTTCTCGACCTTGGAGCGCAGTCGCTGGACGTGCACGTTGACCAGGCGGGTGTCCGCCGCGTGGCGGTAGCCCCAGACCTGCTCCAGCAGCACCTCGCGGGTGAACACCTGCCAGGGCTTGCGGGCGAGTGCGACCAGCAGGTCGAATTCGAGCGGGGTCAGCGCGATGGAGGCGCCGTCCCGCTTGACCGAGTGCCCGGCCACGTCGATGACGAGGTCACCGATGGCCAGCTGCTCGGGAGCCGGCTCCTCCGAGCGGCGCAGGCGGGCGCGGATGCGGGCCACCAGCTCCTTCGGCTTGAACGGCTTGACGATGTAGTCGTCGGCGCCGGACTCCAGGCCCACCACCACGTCCACGGTGTCGCTCTTGGCGGTGAGCATGACGATCGGTACGCCGGACTCCGCGCGGATCAGCCTGCACACCTCTATGCCGTCCCGTCCGGGCAGCATGAGGTCGAGCAGGACCAGATCCGGCTTCGCCTCACGGAAGGCAGCCAGTGCCTTGTCGCCGTCCGCTACGAACGACGGCTCAAAACCTTCTCCCCGCAGCACAATGCCGAGCATCTCGGCCAGCGCGGTGTCGTCGTCGACGACAAGGACGCGTCCCTTCATGGTTGACATCATCCCATTAGCTAATCGTTACCTGGCGGTGATCTGTCCCACAGCCCCAGGGGCTGGAAATCGCCCCTCGGACCTGCGTGGAGATCAAGGCGCCCAGTGTGCCCCGGATCCGCCTGACAAATGAAGGTGCGGGCCGGCCGGGATCCAGAGGACGCTTGGTCCGTTCGAGGTTGTCACATGGCACGATGGCAGCCGGACCAAGCGCCCGCACCCCGCAGTGCACGTGAAGGAGCGACGATGAACGACTCTCCGGGCTGGGCTACGCCCGGATCCTCCCCGTCCGACGGTGAGGGCTCCCACGGTACGCAGCCGCCCGCCCCGGCCTCGCAGCCCTCCGGCGGCGAGGGCGGCGACGGCGGCGACCCCAAATGGTCCGCCGAGCAGCCGCCGCCCGGCCAGTGGTCGAGCCCCACGCCCGGCCAGACCCCGCCCCCCGGACCGGGGCAGCCGCCCGCGGGAGCGCCGCAGGGCTGGGGCTCGTCCGGCGGGCAGCAGCTCGGCCACGGCGGCTACCCGGCCCCTCCGGGCGGCCAGGGCGGATGGAACCAGGCCCGGGCGGTCAAGCCGGGCGTGATCCCGCTGCGCCCCCTCGGTCTCGGCGAGATCCTCGACGGCGCGGTCGCCACCATGCGCAAGCACTGGCGTTCGGTGCTGCCGATCACCCTGGTCGTGGCCGTCGTCGTGCAGCTGACCTCGGTGCTCATCCAGAAGTTCGCGTTCGGCGACATCGTCCTCGACCAGTCGGAAACGGCCTCCGTCGAGGATCAGATCAATGCCGTGGGCGCAACCGCTTCGCTGACTTTGGCTGAAATGTTCATCCAGCTCGTCGGCACCATCGCGGCCACCGCGATGCTCACGATGATCTTCAGCCGCGCCGTGCTCGGCCACGCCTCCTCGATCGGCGGGGCCTGGCGCGAGTCGCGCTCGCAGCTGCCGCGGCTGTTCGCCCTGACCCTGCTCCTGGGCGTCGGCACGCTCCTCCTGGTCGGCGTACTGCTCCTGCCCGCCATCCTCACCGAGAGCGTCGGCCTCGCCGTCCTGGGCGGTTTCGCCGCCGTCGGACTCGTTCTGTGGCTGTGGATCAAGCTCTCCCTGGCGTCGCCCGCGCTCATGCTGGAGAAGGCCACGCTCGCCAAGGCCTGCGCCCGCTCCTGGAAGCTGGTCAAGGGCTCCTGGTGGCGCATCTTCGGCATCACCTTCCTCACCAACCTCATCACCGGCTTCGTCGCGGGGATCATCGTCGTGCCGCTGACCTTCCTCGGCGCGGCCCTGTTCGGCGGCGGTCTCGAAGGCCTCGCCGGCGGCACCGGAAGCAACAGCTGGGGCTTCCTGATCCTCGCCGGCATCGGCGGAATCATCGGCCTGACCATCACCATGCCGATGCAGTCGGGCGTCACCGTCCTGCTCTACGTCGACCAGCGCATCCGCCGCGAGGCCCTCGACCTGGAGCTCGCGCGGGCCGCCGGCATCGAGAACTACGGCACGGGCGCCACCGCGCCGCCCACCGGAGGCTGACGCGGGATGAGGGGCACGGGGGGCCTGCTCGCACGGACGGGATCAGCCACACCACCGGTCACGACCGGCCGTGATGCCGCCCGCGAGGCGGCGCGCGAGGAGCTGTCGAAGCCGGAGTACCACCGAAACGATCCGGGGCTGCTCCAGCGCGTCCTGAACCGGTTCTGGGAGTGGGTCGGGGACCTCTTCGACCACGCCTCCGGCGCCACCCCGGGCGGAACCCTGGGCCTGGTGGCCGTCGCGGCGTTCACCCTCCTCGTCGTCGCCGCCCTGTGGTGGCGGCTCGGCGCCCCCCGACGGGCCGTTCGCAGCGCGGTGGGCGCCCTGTTCGACGACGGCATCCGCAGCGCCGCCGACCACCGCACGGCCGCCGATGCCCTGGCCGCCGAGGGCCGCTGGAACGAGGCCGTCCAGGAACGCATGCGTGCCGTGGTCCGCTCCCTGGAGGAGCGCACCCTCCTCGACCCCCGCCCGGGCCGCACGGCCGACGAGGCGGCGGCCGAGGCCGCGGCGTCCCTGCCCTCCCAGGCCGCCGCCCTGCGCGCGGCGGCCCGCACCTTCGACGACGTCACCTACGGAGCCCGCCCGGCCAACGAGGCCATGTACGCCTCCCTCCGCGCCCTGGACCAAGCCCTGACCCGAACCAAGCCGCTCCTGGCAGGCCCCACCCCATGACCCCGGCCGACCCCCGCCCCGAGGCCGCGAGCCCCACCGGCCCGGCCGCAGCCCGCCCCGAGGCACTCAGGCCCACCGGCCCGGGCGCCCCCCGCCCCGAGACCCCGAGGCAAACCGCCGCGGCCGCCCCCACCGTCGGCGCGCTCTGGAACCGCGCCCGCGGGTTCCTCATCGCGCTCGCCGTGCTCCTCGCCGCCGGCCTCACGTTCGCCGCCCTGAACTCCGGTGCCCGGCACGGGTACCTCGACCCCCGCTCCGCCGACCCCGCCGGCAGCCGGGCCGTCGCCGAGCTGCTCAAGGCCCGCGGCGTCGACACCCGCGTCGTGACCACCGCCGACGAGGCCGCCCGCGCGGCCGGACCCGACACGACCCTGCTGGTCACCGACCCCGACCGGCTCGGTGACGGCCGGCTGCGCGCGATCCGCTCCGCCATCGACCTCTCCGGCGGCCGCACGGTCCTGATCGCCCCGAGCTCCCTCAGCCTCCCCACCCTGGCCCCCGGCACCCGCGCCCTGAACCCCGGCTCCGGAAACGGTGCCACCGGCACGGACGGCAACCTCGACCCGCGCGGCCCGGGCGTCCCCTGTGGGCTGCCCGCCGCCACCTCCGCCGGCCGGGCCGCGACCGGCGGCGGCTACCGCTACGTCGACGACACACCCGGGGCCACCGCCTGCTACCCCAGCGGCGGCCGCCCCACCCTCCTCGTCCTGCCCACCGGCACCCCCGGCGGCGACACCGTCCTCCTCGGCTCCGAGGCCGTCTTCCTCAACAAGACCCTCGCCAAGGAAGGCAACGCCTCCCTCGCGCTCCAACTCCTCGGCTCCCGCCCCCACCTCGTCTGGTACCTGCCGTCCCTCGCCGATTCCGACCCGGCGGACGCCGGCACCCAGGACAAGGACTTCCTCGAACTGATCCCCGCCGGCTGGAGCTGGGCCCTGCTCCAGCTCTTCCTCGCCGCCGCCGTCGCGGCCCTGTGGCGCGCCCGCCGCCTCGGTCCGCTCGTCACCGAACGGCTGCCCGTCCGCGTCCGCGCGTCCGAGGCCACCGAGGGCCGCGCCCGCCTGTACCGCAAGGCCGGGGCCCGCGACCGCGCCGCCACCGTGCTGCGCGGCGCCACCCGCGAACGCCTGGCCGCACTGGTCGGCGTACCGGCCACCCTGGCCCACGACCCCGCCTCCCTCGTCCCACCGGTCTCCGCCCGCCTCACCCACGCCGGCCCCGGCACGGGCCCCGGCACCGGCGCGGACACCGGCCCCCGCGACCTCACCGCCCTGCTCTTCGGCCCCACCCCCGGAACCGACGCGGCACTCGTCGCGCTCACCGACCACCTCGACGCCCTCGAAAGAGAGGTCCGCTCCTCATGACGGCCACCACGGACAGCAGCGCCCGCTCCGCCCTGGAGGCGCTCCGCACCGAGATCGGCAAGGCCGTGGTCGGCCAGGACTCCGCCGTCACCGGTCTCGTCGTAGCCCTCCTGTGCCGCGGCCACGTCCTCCTCGAAGGCGTTCCCGGCGTCGCGAAGACCCTCCTCGTACGCGCCCTCGCGGCCTCCCTCGAACTCGACACCAAGCGCGTCCAGTTCACCCCCGACCTGATGCCGAGCGACGTCACGGGCTCGCTCGTCTACGACGCCCGCACCGCCGAGTTCTCCTTCCAGAACGGCCCGGTCTTCACCAACCTCCTCCTCGCCGACGAGATCAACCGCACGCCCCCCAAGACCCAGTCCTCCCTCCTGGAGGCCATGGAGGAGCGCCAGGTCACCGTCGACGGCACCCCCCGCAAGCTCCCGGAGCCGTTCCTCGTCGCCGCCACGATGAACCCGGTCGAGTACGAAGGCACCTACCCGCTCCCCGAGGCCCAGCTCGACCGCTTTCTCCTGAAGCTCACCGTGCCCCTCCCCTCCCGCGAGGACGAGATCGGCGTACTGACCCGCCACGCCGCCGGGTTCAACCCCCGCGACCTGCACGCCGCCGGCATCCGCCCGGTCGCCGGCCCCGCCGAGCTCGAAGCCGCCCGCAAGGCCGTCGAGGCCACCAGCGTCTCCCCCGAGATCACCGCGTACGTCGTCGACATCTGCCGCGCCACCCGCGAATCACCCTCGCTCACCCTCGGCGTCTCCCCGCGCGGCGCGACCGCACTGCTGGCCACCGCCCGCGCCTGGGCCTGGCTCGTCGGCCGCGACTACGTCACCCCGGACGACGTGAAGGCCCTCGCCCTGCCCACCCTGCGCCACCGCGTCCAACTGCGTCCCGAGGCCGAGATGGAGGGCGTCACGGCCGACGCGGTCATCACCGCGATCCTCTCCCACGTCCCCGTCCCGCGCTGATGGCGTTCACCGGACGCGCCGCCCTGCTCGCGGCCCTCGGCAGCATCCCCGTCGGCATCGTCGAACCGAGCTGGACGGGGATGCTGGCGGTCAACGCCCCCATCGCCCTGGCCTGCGTCGTCGACTACGCCCTGGCGGCGCCCGTCCGCACGCTCCGGCTGGACCGCTCCGGCGACACCTCCGTACGCCTCGGCGAGGCCGCGGACGTCCACCTCACCGTCACCAACACCTCCACCCGCACCCTGCGCGCCCGGATCCGCGACGCCTGGCCCCCCAGCAGTTGGGTCCCCGGCACCGAAGTCGCGGCCTCCCGCCACGCGTTGAGCATTCCCGCGGGCGAACGCCGCCGCCTCACCACCCGACTGCGGCCCACCCGCCGCGGCGACCGCCAGGCGGCCCGCGTCACCATCCGCTCGTACGGACCGCTCGGCCTCCTCGCCCGCCAGGGCCACCACACCGTCCCGTGGACCGTGCGCGTCCTGCCGCCTTTCGCGAGCCGCAAGCACCTCCCATCCCGCCTCGCCCGACTGCGCGAACTCGACGGCCGCACCAGCGTGCTGACGCGCGGTGAGGGCACGGAGTTCGACAGCCTGCGCGACTACGTGCCGGGCGACGACACCCGCTCCATCGACTGGCGGGCCACCGCCCGCCAGAACAAGGTGGCCGTCCGCACCTGGCGCCCCGAACGCGACCGCCACATCCTCATCTGCCTGGACACCGGCCGGACTTCGGCCGGCCGCGTCGGCGACGCCCCCCGCCTGGACGCCGCCATGGACGCGGCCCTGCTCCTGACCGCACTGGCCACCCGGGCCGGCGACCGCGTGGACCTCCTGGCCCACGACCGCCGCCCCCGCGCCCAGGTCCAGGCCCGCTCGGCCGCCGACACCCTCCCGGCCTTCGTCAACGCCATGGCCACCCTGGAACCGGAGCTCGTCGAAACCGACTCCCGCACCCTGGTCTCCACCATCCTGCGCAGCGCCCCGCGCCGCTCCCTGGTGGTCCTCCTGACCGGTCTGGACGCGGCTCCCGTCGAAGAGGGCCTCCTCCCGCTCCTCCCCCGCCTCACCCAGCGCCACACGGTCCTGCTGGCCTCCGTGGCGGACCCCCACATCGCGGAGATGACCACGTCCCGCGGCACCGTCGAAGCGGTCTACGAAGCCGCCGCCGGCACCCAGTCCCAGTCCGCCCGCCACCGCACGGCGGAGCAACTCACCCGCCACGGCGTCCACGTGGTCGACGCCACCCCCGACACCCTGGCCCCGGCCCTGGCCGACGCCTACCTCGCCCTCAAGGCCGCCGGCCGGCTGTAGCCTCCCGGAACCTGTTCACGTGGCGCGGGCACGTGCCGTCTCCGCTGGATACGCTGGCCGGGGCACTCACCAGGAGGACACCATGGCCGACCTCGACCCCGAGCAGATGCGCCGTTTGCACGACTTCGCGGAGCAGCTCGCGGAGCTGGCCGAGCACCAGGAGGACCAGTGGAAGGTGCAGACCACCGACGGTCAGATCTTCCTCACGATGATGAGCCCCACGGCGCCCCACGGGCTGAACGTGGTGCGCCTGCGCCGCCAGATCGAGACCCAGACGCCTGAGGTCATGGCCCTCAACGACACGAACATGGGCGATCCGATCACCGGACTGACCAAGGTCCCCGACCTCATGGTGATCGCGGAAGAGGACACCGACGACACGGCGAAGGTCGTCAACGCCCGCGACGTCCTGATGGTCGTGGAGGTCGTCTCCCGCACGAACTCCCTCACCGATATCCGCGACAAGCTGCACGACTACCCGAGGATGGGGGTCCCTCTGTATGTCGTGGTCGACCCCCGCAAGGACAAGAGGACCGTCACCGTGCACAGCGACCCCTCGGAAGGGCCCGACGGCATCCGCTACCGCAAGAAGGTTCCCTACGCCTTCGGGGATGCCGTTACCGCCGGCCGGTGGTCGCTCGACACGAGCAGCCTCAAGAGCTACCCAGCCGACTGGTAACAGCGGGGAGCGTGCCCGCAGCCTGGCCGTAAACGCAGAAAAGCCCCGCACCGGACCCTATAAGGGCTGGTGCGGGGCTTTC
>NZ_JAGGOW010000228.1 GCF_018614135.1 Streptomyces sp. ISL-66 | reverse complement strand
GCTCCGCAGAGAGCTTTATGCGCCCCTGAGGGCTCCGCACCTTACGGATCTGGAAGTCCATCGCATCCCCTGAGCTGGGGTGTTGCGACGACTACTAGAACCCAAGGCCGCGGAGACGGGCCCTTCCCTTAGCCGGAGGGAGGCGGCTACTGGCCGGCGCCCGGCCGCACCAGACCGCTCTCGTACGCGTACACCGCGGCCTGCACCCGGTCCCGCAGACCCAGCTTCGTCAGCACGTGGCCCACATGCGTCTTCACCGTCGTCTCCGACACGAACAGGTCCGCCGCGACCTCCGCGTTCGACAGACCACGGGCCACCAGCTTCAGCACCTCCAGCTCGCGCTCGGTCAGCGTCCCCAGCGCGTGCGGCACGTTGTCCTCGCCCGACGGCAGATGACCCGCGTACTTGTCCAGCAGCCGCCGCGTGATGCTCGGCGCGAGCATCGCCTCGCCGCCCGCCACCACCCGGATCGCCTGCACCAGCTCGACGGCCGGCGCGTCCTTCAGCAGGAAGCCGCTCGCCCCCGCCCGCAGCGCCTCCACCACGTACTCGTCCAGATCGAAGGTCGTCAGCACGAGCACCTTCGCCGGACCGTCCCGGCCCGGACCCGTGATCTGCCGGGTCGCCTCCACCCCGTCCATCCGCGGCATCCGGATGTCCATCAGCACCACATCGGGCTGTAGCGCCCGCACCTGGTCCAGCGCCTGCAGACCGTCCCCGGCCTCACCGACCACCGCCAGGTCCTGTTCGGCCTCCAGGATCATCCGGAAACCGGTGCGCAGGAGCGGCTGGTCGTCGACCAGCAGTACGCGGATCGCCACAGGGTCTACCTCGTATTCGTCGGACGCATCGGGGGACGCCGCCCATTCTGCCCTGACCCGAAGATCAGGATCCCTCCCCGGGCCCCACAAGACGCGGAAACCGACGGCCTACGGCAACGCGGAACCCCCCGCACCACGCTCCACGATGGCCAGCGGATACACCGGGGGAGTCCCGCCGAACTCGGGACACACCGCCTGATGATCACACCAGCCGCACAGCTTCGTCGCCCGCGGCCGCCAGTCACCGGTCTCCGTCGCCTCCCGGATCGCGTCCCACAGCGCCAGCAGCTTGCGCTCCATCCGCTCCAGATCCTGGGCCACCGGGTCGTACGTCACCACGTCCCCACTGCCCAGGTACACCAGCTGGAGCCGCCGCGGCAGCACCCCCTTCAGCCGCCAGACCACCAGCGCGTAGAACTTCATCTGGAACAGCGCGCCCTCCGCGTACTCCGGCCGCGGCGCCTTGCCCGTCTTGTAGTCGACGATCCGCACCTCGCCCGTCGGCGCCACGTCCACCCGGTCGATGATCCCGCGCAGCCGCAGCCCCGAATCCAGCTCCGTCTCCACGAAGAACTCCCGCTCCACCGGCTCCAGCCGCGTCGGGTCCTCCAACGTGAACCACCGGTCCACCAGCGCCTCGGCCTCCGTCAGCCACCGCGCCAAACCCGCCCCCCCGTCACCCTCCGGGAACAGCTCCGTCAGCTCCGGCTTCGACTCCAGCAGCCGGTCCCACTGCCCCGGGATCAACGCCTTCGCCCGCGGCGCCGTCCGCTCCTGCGCCGGATGGTCGAAGAGCCTCTCCAGCACCGCGTGCACCAGCGTCCCCCGGGTCGCCGCCGCACTCGGCTTCTCCGGCAACTTGTCGATCACCCGAAACCGGTACAGCAACGGACACCGCATGAAATCGCTCGCCCGCGACGGAGACAGCGAAGCCGGCGCCACCGCCACGGCCACCGCCGCGACCGGGGCCACCTCCCCAGGAGTGGGCACACCACTGGGCACGGCATCGTCCGCCGCGTCGTCCGGACCGCTGCCAAGGCTCGTCGTCATACGCAAAACCCTACGACCCGCCACCGACAGCACGCGCATACCATCGACGCCAAGCACCCTCGCACTGCATGATCAGAGCATCACACCGCGCTACGGCGCACCTGCAAGACAATGGGAAGAAGCAGCAAGAACCGCCGACGCGCCCACCGCGCCGGACAGCAGCGAACGAAGGACAACCGTGGCAGACACCGACGAAACCGGCGAGCGCGCGGGCCGGCGCTCACGACCGGGCGGCGGACTCCTCATGGGCCGCCCCTTCGGCGTGCCCGTCTACGTCTCGCCCAGCTGGTTCCTCGTCGCCGCCCTCATCACCTGGGTCTTCGGCGACCAGCTCGACCGGATCCTCCCCGACCTCGGCCCCGCCCGCTACCTCGTCGCCCTCTTCTTCGCCGTCGCCTTCTACGCCTCCGTACTCGTCCACGAACTCGCCCACACCATCGCCGCCCTGCGCTTCAAACTCCCCGTACGCCGCATCCAGCTCCAGTTCTTCGGCGGCGTCTCCGAAATCGAGAAGGAATCCGAGACCCCCGGCCGCGAATTCGTCCTCGCCTTCGTCGGCCCCCTCCTCTCCCTCCTCCTCGCCGGCGCCTTCTACCTCGGCATGAAGACCGTCGAACCCGCCAGCGTCCCCGGCGTCCTCCTCGCCGGCCTGATGATCTCCAACCTCCTCGTCGCCGCCTTCAACCTCCTCCCCGGCCTGCCCCTCGACGGCGGCCGCATGCTCCGCGCCGTCATCTGGGGCATCACCGGCAAACCCATGACCGGCACCATCGCCGCCGCCTGGGTCGGCCGCGGCCTCGCCGTCGCCGTCCTCCTCGGCCTGCCGCTCCTCACCCACACCGGAGCCCTCGGCAACCCCGTCCAGGAAATCGGCGGCATGGACACCGTCATGGACGCCCTGCTCGCCGCGATCCTCGCCGCCATCATCTGGACCGGCGCCGGCAACAGCCTGCGCATGGCCCGCCTGCGCGAACACCTCCCGGAACTCCACGCCCGCAAACTCACCCGCCGCGCCATCCCCGTGCAGAACTCCACCCCCCTCTCCGAAGCCCTCCGCCGCGCCAACGAAGCCGGCGCCCGCGCCCTCGTCGTCGTCGACGGACTCGGCGAGCCCACCGGCATCGTCCGCGAAACCGCCATCGCCTCCGTCCCCGAACACCGCCGCCCCTGGATCGCCGTCAGCACCCTCTCCCAGGACCTCACCGACGGCATGAAGGTTTCCGCCGAACTCACCGGCGAAGAACTCCTCGACCACCTCCGCACCACCCCCGCCACCGAATACCTCGTCATGGAACCCGGCGGCGAGATCTACGGAGTGCTCTCCACCCAAGACGTCGAGAAGGCCTTCGTGAAGGCCATGGCGCGGCCCCAGTCCTGAAGCCAATACACTGGTCACATGTCCGAACCGACCGGTGCCGCCCGCCGACGCGGGCCCTTCGAGGTCGGGGACCAGGTACAGCTCACCGACCCCAAGGGCCGCCACTACACGTTCACGCTCGAAGCCGGGAAGAATTTCCACACCCACAAGGGTTCCTTCCCGCACGACGAGCTGATCGGCTCCCCCGAGGGAAGCGTTGTCCGTACCACGGGCAACGTCGCCTACCTCGCGCTGCGTCCCCTGCTCCCCGACTATGTCCTGTCCATGCCCCGCGGCGCCGCCGTGGTCTACCCCAAGGACGCCGGCCAGATCCTGGCCTTCGCCGACATCTTCGCCGGCGCCCGCGTCGTGGAAGCAGGCGTGGGCTCCGGCTCCCTGAGCAGCTTCCTGCTGCGCGCCATCGGCGACCAGGGCATGCTCCACAGCTACGAGCGCCGCCCGGACTTCGCCGAGATCGCCACGGCCAACGTCGAGCGCTACTTCGGCGGCCCGCACCCCGCGTGGCAGCTGACCGTCGGCGACCTCCAGGACAACCTGTCCGACACGGACGTCGACCGCGTGATCCTCGACATGCTCGCCCCCTGGGAATGCCTGGAGGCCGTCTCCAAGGCTCTGGTCCCCGGCGGCATCCTCTGCTGCTACGTGGCCACCACCACCCAGCTCTCCCGGACCGTCGAATCCATCCGCGAGTTCGGCTGCTACGCCGAACCGCAGGCCTGGGAATCGATGATCCGCAACTGGCACGTCGAGGGCCTGGCCGTCCGCCCGGACCACCGGATGATCGGCCACACCGGCTTCCTCGTCACCGCCCGCCGCCTCGCGGACGGCGTCGAGCCGCCCATGCGCCGCCGCCGCCCCTCCAAGGGCGCCTACGGCGAGGACTACGACGGCCCCGGCAGCCAGTCCGGCTCCAAGTCGGCCGCGGCCCCCGAGGCCCCCGCCGCCGACCCCGCGACCCCCGCCGACGGCGACCGCGACTGAGCCGCGCGACAACCCGCCCGCAAGGGCCACCCAACACACAGACGCCGTGGCGCAGTTCCCCGCACGATCCGGGAACTGCGCCACGGCGTCTTTTCGTTGCCGGGCTGCCGGGTTGCCGGCTCAGTCGGCCCGGACCCACCCGTTCCACTCCGATGTGAGGTGTGGCACGATGCTGGCTCCCCGTCACCCCTCGCACAGGAGACACCCCGCGTGCCGCACAGCCCCGCCGAGCCGGCGCCGACACCGCACACCCCGGCGCACCACCGGGCCCGGCCCGTCCACTGGCTCGCCACCGCCTCGGCCATGGCCGCCGTCATAGCCGGCGCGGGTCTCCTCCAGCCGAGCCAAGCCACCGAAGCCACCGCGGGGCCGGTAAATCCTACGGATCCCGCGCAATCCGCCCGGCCGGCGAACGGCGCCCGGGCAGCCGCTCCCGACGCGCACGCAGCCGCGTACCCCCTGGACTGCAAAGGAGCCCCGCAAGCCGTCACGGCCACCGCCGAAGGCGACCTCGACGGGGACGGCCGCCCCGAGACCGTGGCCGCCGTCCGCTGCGACGCCGGCTCCGGAACCCCGCCCCACGCCCTCTACGTCCTCGCGCAAGACGCCGCCAAGGACGCGCGCCCCCGCGTCGTCGCCACCCTGCTCGAAGCCGGCCGCAAGCAGACCGTCACCGAGGTCACCGTGCGCGACGGACGCGTCACCGCCACGCTCCTCGGGTACTCATCACCCGAAGTGCCCCGCTATAGCCCCGACACCAAGCAGCTCGCCAAGTGGCGCTGGACCGGCGGAAAATTCCGCCAGGAGCTTACGGACTCGTCCGCCACAGGTGTTTGAAGCCTCACTCCGCGTCGGGACCGAAGATTTCCACCCTGTCCGAAACCCGCCTTACATGGATGCAGTCACCAGGACATTCCTTCGCGGAATCCACCACGTCCTGGAGCAGAACCAGCGGAACCGGAGTCGTCGCCCCCGCCTCCACGAGCAGCTCGTCCTCCGCGCCCTTCACGTACGCCAGACCGTCGATGTCCAGCTCGAAGACCTCCGGGGCGTACTGAACACAGATCCCGTCGCCCGTACACAGGTCCTGGTCGATCCAGACTTCGAGCGGCTCTCCGGCCTCGCCCGAGCCGACGGCCTGCACGCTCGGTGCCCCCTGCTGCACGGTCATATCTCCTGCCGTTCCCTGCGGTGAGTGATCCATCCCGGCCACAACTCGCGACAAGTCGCACGAGCTCTGACGGGTGTTGAACACTTCGACCTTACAACCGGCTGCTTTCCGATGTTGATGGGTGGGTATTTCCTTGGGGGAGGGAGTACGCAAGGGTGAAGATCGGACACACCCCTACCGTCTTTGTGATCTAGGGGTTTCAATCACCACCAGCCCAGGTAGGGTCAGAAAGCGTCCAGCTCCCCTTGGAGGAGGTGAGGACCGTGGCAGCCCACGACGACGACATCAACCGCGGCATCCGGCCCGGGCGAGGGTCTGAGGACCCCGCCGGCCAGGTTGCCTATCTCGAGCAGGAAATCGCCGTCCTGCGACGTAAGCTCGCCGACTCTCCGCGACACACGAGGATTCTCGAAGAGCGGATCGTCGAGCTCCAGACAAACCTGGCAGGCGTATCCGCCCAGAACGAGCGTCTGGCGAACACCCTGCGCGAGGCCCGAGACCAGATCGTGGCCCTCAAGGAAGAAGTCGACCGGCTCGCACAGCCGCCGGCCGGCTTCGGAGTCTTCCTGCAGTCCAACGAAGACGGCACCGTCGACATCTTCACCGGCGGCCGGAAACTCCGAGTGAACGTGAGCCCCAGCGTCGAACCGGACGACCTCCGGCGCGGCCAGGAAGTCATGCTCAACGAAGCCCTCAACGTGGTCGAAGCCATGGAGTACGAGCGGGCCGGGGACATCGTCACCCTCAAGGAAATCCTCGAGGACGGCGAGCGCGCCCTGGTCGTCGGGCACACCGACGAGGAAAGGGTGGTGAGGCTCGCCGAGCCGCTCCTGGACGTCACCATCCGCCCCGGCGACTCCCTCCTGCTCGAACCCCGCTCCGGCTACGTCTACGAGATCGTCCCGAAGAGCGAAGTCGAAGACCTCGTCCTCGAAGAGGTCCCCGACATCGACTACGACAAGATCGGCGGCCTGGGCGACCAGATCGAACTGATCCGCGACGCCGTCGAGCTCCCCTACCTCTACCCCGACCTCTTCAAGGAACACGAACTGCGGCCCCCCAAGGGCATCCTGCTCTACGGCCCCCCCGGCTGCGGCAAGACGCTCATCGCCAAAGCCGTCGCCAACTCCCTTGCCAAGAAGGTCGCCGAGGTCACCGGCCAGCCCACCGGGAAGTCCTACTTCCTCAACATCAAGGGCCCGGAACTCCTCAACAAGTACGTCGGCGAAACCGAGCGGCACATCCGCCTCGTCTTCCAGCGAGCCAGGGAGAAGGCCAGCGAGGGCACCCCCGTCATCGTCTTCTTCGACGAGATGGAATCCCTCTTCCGCACCCGCGGATCAGGCGTCAGCTCGGACGTGGAGAACACCATCGTCCCCCAGCTGCTCGCCGAGATCGACGGCGTGGAAGGCCTGGAGAACGTCATCGTCATCGGCGCCTCCAACCGCGAGGACATGATCGACCCGGCCATCCTGCGCCCCGGCCGGCTCGACGTGAAGATCAAGATCGAGCGCCCCGGCGCCGAAGCGGCGAAGGACATCTTCGCCAAGTACCTCAAGGCCTCGCTGCCCCTGCACGCGGACGACCTGTCCGAACACCAGGGCTCCACGGCCGACACCGTCCACAGCATGATCCAGACCGTCGTCGAGCAGATGTACGCCGAAACCGAGGAGAACCGCTTCCTCGAGGTCACGTACGCCAACGGCGACAAGGAAGTCCTCTACTTCAAGGACTTCAACTCCGGCGCGATGATCCAGAACATCGTGGACCGTGCGAAGAAGATGGCCATCAAGGCCTTCCTCGAGCACAAGCAGCGAGGCCTTCGCGTCGCCCACCTCCTCCAGGCCTGCGTGGACGAGTTCAAGGAGAACGAAGACCTCCCCAACACCACCAACCCCGACGACTGGGCCCGAATCTCCGGAAAGAAGGGCGAGCGGATCGTATTCATCCGCACCCTCGTCACCGGAAAGCAAGGCGCGGACACCGGACGCTCCATCGACACGGTGGCCAACACCGGTCAGTACCTCTGACGAAGCGGGGCGGCTGCGGGAGCCCGCCAGGGCACCCGCAGCCGACTGCTTTACCGACTGCTCTTTTCAGCCGGTGACCGGTCGAATTCAATGACCGAAATGATCTCCCCACCAGCGTGGAGTGGTTCTAGGCTCTTCCGTACCGCAGGTCGCGCAATGCGGGGACGGGCACCGCACACGACGCACCGGAGCACCAGCGGTACTTGAGCGCCGCTCCCGAACGGGAGCGCCGCCGGGCAAGGAGGGCCGCATGACCGTACGGCGAGTAATGGGTATCGAGACGGAATACGGGATCTCCGTCCCCGGGCACCCGAACGCCAATGCCATGCTCACCTCGTCCCAGATCGTCAACGCCTACGCGGCGGCGATGCACCGGGCGCGACGCGCCCGCTGGGACTTCGAGGAAGAGAACCCGCTGCGGGACGCCCGCGGCTTCGACCTCGCCCGCGAGGCCGCCGACAACAGCCAGCTCACCGACGAGGACATCGGCCTCGCCAACGTCATCCTCACCAACGGCGCACGCCTCTACGTGGACCACGCACACCCCGAATACAGCTCGCCGGAGATCACCAACCCGCTCGACGCCGTCCTCTGGGACAAGGCCGGCGAGCGGATCATGGCGGAAGCCGCCGTCAGGGCCGCCCAGCTCCCCGGAGCCCAGCCCATCCACCTCTACAAGAACAACACCGACAACAAGGGCGCCTCCTACGGCACGCACGAGAACTACCTGATGAAGCGGGAAACCCCCTTCTCGGACATCGTGCGCCACCTCACCCCCTTCTTCGTGTCACGCATCGTGTTCACCGGTGCCGGCCGGGTCGGCATCGGGCAGGACGGACGCGAACACGGCTTCCAGATCAGCCAGCGCGCCGACTACTTCGAAGTCGAGGTCGGCCTGGAAACCACCCTCAAGCGCCCCATCATCAACACCCGCGACGAACCCCACTCCGACGCCGAGAAGTACCGCCGGCTCCACGTGATCATCGGCGACGCGAACCTCTCCGAGATCTCCACCTACCTCAAGCTCGGCACCACCGCGCTCGTCCTGTCCATGATCGAAGACGGCTACATCAACGTCGACCTCGCCGTGGACCAGCCCGTGCGCACCCTCCACGAGGTCTCCCACGACCCCGACCTGCACCACCTGATCACGCTGCGCAGCGGGCGGACACTGACCGCCGTACAGCTTCAGATGGAGTACTTCGAGCTGGCCAGGAAGTACGTCGAGGAGCGTTTCGGCTCCGACGCGGACGAGCAGACCAAGGACGTGCTGGCCCGCTGGGAGGACGTACTGGGCCGGCTGGAGACCGATCCGATGAGCCTGTCGGGGGAACTCGACTGGATCGCGAAGCGGGAGATCCTGGAGGGCTACCGGCGCCGGGACGGGCTCGGATGGGACGCCGCCCGGCTCCACCTGGTGGACCTGCAGTACGCGGACGTACGGCCCGACAAGGGCCTGTACAACCGCCTGGTGGCCCGCGGAAAGATGAAGAGGCTGCTGGAGGAGCCGGCCGTGGAGCGGGCCCAGAGCAAGCCGCCGGAGGACACCCGGGCGTACTTCCGGGGCCGCTGCCTGGACCAGTACGCGGACGACGTGGCCGCGGCCTCCTGGGACTCGGTGATCTTCGACCTGCCGGGCCACGACTCGCTCCAGCGGGTCCCGACGCTGGAACCCCTGCGGGGGACGCGGGCCCACGTGAAGGAGCTCCTGGACCGCTGCCGCACGGCGGAGGACCTGGTGCGGGTGCTTTCGGGGCGCTGAGTGCGGCTGAACGGTCCCCGGGCCGGGAATCATGAAGGAAGCCGGACGTTATGCCGGACCTCTTCGACAACTGCGGGGACGAATGTCGGACCCTCCTTGTAGGGTCCGACGTAAGGTCTGATCTTGAGGGATCCCGAATTCCCGGGGTCTCTCGACATGAGCGTGCGAACCGAGCGGGGTGAGGTAGACATGGCGACCAAGGACACCGGCGGCGGACAGCAGAAGGCGCAGCGCTCGACCGAGGAGGTCGAGGAGGCCGCGGTCGAGGAATCGACCGACCTCAAGGAGCGACAGGAAAAGCTCTCCGACGACGTCGACTCTGTACTTGACGAGATTGACGATGTACTTGAGGAAAATGCCGAGGATTTCGTTCGGAGTTTCGTACAAAAAGGCGGCGAATAGCCTTCGAATCTAAGGTGAATCCGCCAGTGTGTGCTCCATGTCCAATGGAACGAAGTGGTGTCGCGGGTGTGCCCGTGACATACCACTGAGCGGATTCGCCTCGGATCGCAACCGAAGCGACGGGCTTCAGCCCAGATGTCGGGAATGCGTAGCGGCCTATGGCGCGGAGCACTACCGGCGCCGCCAGGCAGCCCAAGGCAAGGTCGTCAGGGAGCACGTGGAAGTACCGGCGGGCTGCAAGCTCTGCCGACAGTGCGGTGAGGTGAAACCGCACAGCGAATGGCACAAGAACGCAACCGCCTCTGACGGGCTGTCCACTCGCTGCAAGGCCTGCCGGGCCATCCAAGGCCGGGCGGGCCACCTGAAGCGTAGCTACGGCATCACCGAGGCCGAACGAGACGCGATGATCGCCGCCCAGGGCGGTGTCTGCATCCTCTGCCAAGAGAGTCCGGCGGAGCACGTGGATCACGATCATCGGACGGGTAAGGTCCGAGGCGTACTTTGCTTCGGCTGCAACGCAGGGATCGGGCAACTCAAGGATCGGCCGGACGTCTTGAGGCGTGCAGCCGCTTACGTGGAAGGAAACCTGTGGAACCCAACACTCGTAGCACAGGGCGTCTACCGGCAGCCTTCCTGACGCCGGGGTCGTCGTCCTTCATGGACTTCTTGGGCGCGCACCAGCCCGAGATGCTCCCGGGCAACCGGAAGCTGCCCGACGGGGTCATCGAGGCGCCGCACGGGACGACCATCGTGGCTGCCACCTTCCCGGGCGGGGTCGTGCTCGCCGGTGACCGGCGGGCGACCATGGGGAACATGATCGCGCAGCGGGACATCGAGAAGGTGTTCCCGGCGGACGAGTACTCCGCCGTCGGGATCGCCGGTACGGCCGGTCTGGCCGTGGAGATGGTGAAGCTGTTCCAGCTGGAGCTGGAGCACTTCGAGAAGGTGGAGGGGGCGACCCTCAGCCTCGAAGGCAAGGCGAACCGGCTCTCCACCATGATCCGGAGCAACCTGGGCATGGCGATGCAGGGTCTGGCCGTCGTGCCGCTGTTCGCGGGGTACGACGAGGCCAAGGAGAGGGGGCGGATCTTCTCCTACGACGTGACCGGCGGCCGCTCGGAGGAGCACGGCTTCGCCGCGACCGGTTCGGGATCGATCTTCGCCCGCGGCTCGATGAAGAAGCTGTACCACTCCAAGCTGACGGAGGAGGAGGCCACGACGCTCGTCGTCCAGGCGTTGTACGACGCTGCCGACGACGACTCGGCCACCGGCGGTCCGGACCTCTACCGCCACATCTACCCCATCGTCACCGTCATGACGGACGAGGGATTCCGCAGGCTGACCGACGAGGAGTCCTCGGAGCTGGCCCGCAAGATCACGAACCGTCGGCTGGAGCAGCCCGACGGTCCGCGCGCCGCCCTGCTCTGACCTCTGACCTCCTCGTCGTCCAGAAGAAAGGGACGGAAAGCCGGTGTCGACTCCGTTCTATGTGTCACCCCAGCAGGCCATGGCCGACCGGGCGGAATACGCCCGCAAGGGCATTGCCCGCGGTCGGAGCCTTGTTGTGATCCAGTACGCCGACGGCATCGTGTTCGTCGGTGAGAACCCGTCCCGCGCGCTGCACAAGTTCAGCGAGATCTACGACCGGATCGGCTTCGCGGCCGCCGGTAAGTACAACGAGTACGAGAACCTGCGCATCGGTGGTGTGCGGTACGCGGATCTGCGCGGATACACGTACGACCGCGAAGATGTGACGGCCCGTGGGCTGGCGAACGTCTACGCGCAGACGCTGGGCACGATCTTCTCGAGTGCGGGGGAGAAGCCGTACGAGGTGGAGCTGGTGGTGGCGGAGGTCGGTGCGACCGCCGCGGGTGACCAGATCTACCGGCTGCCGCACGACGGGTCGATCGTCGACGAGCACGGCTCGGTGGCGGTCGGCGGGAACGCCGAGCAGATCAGTACCTACCTCGACCAGCGGCACCAGGACGGGATGACCCTGTCCGAGGCGTTGAAGCTGGCCGTGCAGGCGCTGTCGAGCCAGGCGAACGGTACGGACAAGTCGATTCCGGTGGAGCGGCTGGAGGTGGCGGTGCTGGACCGTACGCGGGCTCAGCAGCGCAAGTTCAAGCGGATCCGCGGCCGGCAGCTGTCGCGGCTGCTGGAGGCGGACGTTCCGGCGGCGGCCCAGGCGGACGCCGTGTCGAACGACGAGGCTCCCGAAGAGGAAGCCGAGTAGCCGAGCAGAGGTTCGTCGTGAGTGTGAGCGCCCCTGGCCTTCGGGCCGGGGGCGCTTTCGCGTGTGCCCGGGACGTTCAGCCGGTCGGTGCCGGGCCCGAGGAGTCGCGGACGACGAGTTCGACCGGGATGTCGACGGCGGTCCAGGGGGTGCCTTCGAGGACGGCGAGGAGGGCGGTCATGCCCTGTTCGCCGATGCGTTCGGCGGGGAGCCGGACGGTGGTGAGTTCGGGTTCGACGGCGGTGGCGAGGGCGAGGTCGTCGAAGCCGGTGACGGAGAGGTCTTCGGGGACGCGCAGGCCGAGGCGGCGGGCGGCCTTGCAGGCTCCGGCGGCCAGGATGTCGTCGTCGCAGACGATGGCGGTGGGGCGGGGCCCGGGGGCCGTCAGGGCGGCTTCGGCGGCCGTGCGGGCGGCGTCGACGGTGAGGGGGGCCCGTACGGTGCGCAGCTCGGTGGTGGGGTCGAGGAGGGTGTGCAGGGCTTGGGCGCGGATGTCGAAGGTCCAGGAGTCGACGGCGGAGGCGAGGTGGAGGAAGTGTCGGTGGCGGTGGTGGAGGAGGTGTTCGGTGATTTGGCGCATGCCGTCGGCGATGGCGAGGTTGACGTGGGCGGCGGCGGTGTGGGCGGTGGGGTCGCTGTCGAGCATGACGAGGGGGAGTCCGTTGCCGCCGAGGGCTTCTAGGGCGTCTGCGGCCATGGAGGAGGCGATGATTCCGTCGAGGGCGGCGCGGGCGGAGGCGAAGGGGTCGCGGGCGGGGCCGGTGCCGTCGGGGGAGGGGTAGAGGACGACGCCGAAGCCGTGTTCGGCGGCGATGCGGGCGGCGCCGGTGTAGACGCGGGCGAAGAATTCGTTGGTGAGGGCGGGGACGACGAGGAGGGCGGTGCGGGTGGAGCCGAGGCGGAGGTTGCGGGCGGCGAGGTTGGGGCGGTAGCCGAGTTGGGTGGCGGTTTTGCGGACGGTGTCGGCGGTGCGTTCGGAGACGCGGCCGCGCCATTTGTCGCCGAGGACGAGGGAGACGGTGGCCTGGGAGACTCCGGCGGCGGTGGCCACGTCGCGGCTGGTGGGTCTCGTCACACGGTGCTCCTGTAGTGCGAGGTCAGGGGGTTCGGGGGGTTCGGCGGGGTGGTGTGGTGTGGACGGTCCGGTTGTGGCCATGGTACGTATGACCCGTCACGTTATACGTATTACCCCGGTGGGATCCGGGCAGATGGGGGGCGGACATGGCCGCGGGTTACGCGGAGCTGCTCAGGACCCGGCACGCCGCGAGGCTGCTGGTGGGCACGCTCATAGGCCGGCTGCCGAACGGCACGGGGCCGATCGCGATCGTGCTGTTCACCCGGGCCGAGGGGGGCAGCTACAGCCTGGCGGGCGCGCTGGCGGCGGTGTACGGGGTGGCCAATGCCGTCGGGCAGCCGCTGCTGGGCCGGGCGGTGGACGTGTACGGGCAGCCGCGGGTGCAGTTGCCGGCGGCGGTGGTCTCGGCGCTGGGCATGGTGTGGCTGGCGTTCGCGGGTACCGGGTCGGTGGCGGCGGCGTACGGGGCGGTCGTGGTGGCGGGGCTGTTCACGCCGCCGCTGGAGGGTGGCCTGCGGGCCTTGTGGCCGAGCGTGCTCGGTGGCAAGGAGGAGCGGGTGCACGCGGCGTACGCGATGGACGCGGTGGCCCAGGAGGTCATGTTCACGGTGGGGCCGCTGCTGGTGACCCTGTTCGTGGCGCTGTGGGATCCGGCGGCCGCGCTGGTGGTGATCAATGCGATCGGTGTGCTCGGGGCGCTGTCGGTGGTGGTGTCCGAGCCGTCGCGTACGTGGCGTTCGGCGCCGCGTGAGGCTCATTGGCTGGGGGCCCTGCGGTCGCGGGGGCTGCTGGCGCTGCTGGGTGCCTTCTTCTTCGTGGGGACGGCGCTGGGTTCGATCACGGTGGCGGGGGTGGCGTACGCCGACGGGCACGGGGGTCAGGCGGTGTACGGCTGGCTGATGGCGGCGCTGGGCCTGGGCGCGCTGGTGGGCGGGGTCTTCTACGGTTCGCGGCAGTGGCCGGGGGCGGCGGAGCGGCGGTTGCGGCTGCTGGTGGGGCTGCTGGCGGTCTGTTACCTGCCGCTGATGCTGGTGCCGGGTCCGGTGGCGATGACGGCGCTGACGGCGCTGGCGGGGGTGTTCCTGGCGCCGGCGATCGCGTGTGCGTTCATCGTGGTGGACCGGCACGCTCCGGCGGGGACGGTGACGGAGGCGTTCTCGTGGCTGGTGACGTTCTTCGGTGTGGGGGCGGCCATCGGTACGGCGGCGGCCGGTCCGGCGGTGGAGGCGGGCGGTACGGCGGCGGGTTTCGCGGTGGCGAGCGTGGCCGGGGCCGCGGCGCTGGTGGTTCTGATGGCCACTCAGCGGGTGCTGGCTCGCCGGGTCGGGGGCGGCGCGGTGGCGGGTTCTCGGGAAAATGATCGAAACGACGCTCGCGAACTCGGTTTCAGAACAGAGCAGAAGGCGTAATGTTCAGTCATGGACCGCCGCATTTTCGGGCTGGAGAACGAGTACGGCGTCACGTGCACGTTCAGGGGACAGCGCCGACTGTCTCCTGACGAAGTGGCGCGCTACCTCTTCCGCCGTGTTGTGTCATGGGGCCGCAGCAGCAATGTCTTTCTGCGGAACGGCGCCCGCCTCTACCTCGACGTGGGTTCGCATCCGGAGTATGCAACTCCCGAATGCGACAACCTGATCGAACTGGTCACCCACGACAAGGCCGGCGAGCGCATTCTCGAAGGTCTGCTCGTCGACGCCGAACGCCGCCTGCACGAGGAGGGAATCGCGGGCGACGTCTATCTGTTCAAGAACAACACCGACTCGGCGGGCAACTCGTACGGGTGCCACGAGAACTATCTGGTGGCCCGGCACGGGGAATTCTCGCGGCTCGCGGACATTCTCATCCCGTTCCTCGTCACGCGGCAGCTGATCTGCGGTGCGGGCAAGGTGCTGCAGACGCCCCGGGGCGCGGTCTACTGCGTGAGCCAGCGGGCCGAGCACATCTGGGAGGGCGTCAGCTCGGCCACGACCCGCTCGCGGCCGATCATCAACACGCGTGACGAGCCGCACGCGGACGCCGAGCGCTACCGCCGTCTGCACGTGATCGTGGGCGACTCGAACATGTCCGAGACGACCATGCTGCTCAAGGTCGGGGCGACCGATCTGGTGCTGCGCATGATCGAGGCGGGCACGGTGATGCGGGACCTGACGCTGGAGAACCCGATCCGGGCGATCCGCGAGGTCAGTCACGACATCACCGGTCAGCGCAAGGTGCGGCTGGCAAGCGGCCGGGAGGCCTCCGCGCTGGAGATCCAGCGGGAGTACTACGACAAGGCGGTGGACTTCGCCGAGCGGCGGGGGATCCGTACCGGTGTGGTCGATCAGGTGCTGGAGCTGTGGGGCCGGACCCTCGACGCGATCGAGGCGGAGGACCTGGACCGGATCGGGACCGAGATCGACTGGGTCATGAAGTACCAGCTGATCGAGCGGTACCGGGCCAAGCACAACATGACCATGTCGAATCCGCGGGTGGCTCAGATAGACCTCGCCTACCACGACATCCATCGCCGGCGCGGGCTGTACTACCTGCTGGAGCGCAAGGGGCAGGCGGCGCGGATCTGCAACGACCTCAAGATCTTCGAGGGCAAGTCGGTGCCTCCGCAGACGACGAGGGCGCGGCTGCGCGGTGACTTCATCCGCCGTGCGCAGGAGCAGCGGCGGGACTTCACGGTCGACTGGGTGCACCTGAAGCTCAATGACCAGGCGCAGCGGACGGTGCTGTGCAAGGACCCGTTCCGGTCGGTGGACGACCGGGTGGAGAAGCTGATCGCGGGGATGTAGGGCCGCGTCTGCGGCCGGTGTCGCGGTGTGTGACGTGGTGGTGATCTGAGACAGGGCCCCGTACGAAGCTCGTACGGGGCCCTGTGCACGCCTTAGAGTGGCGACGACCTATGTGCCGTCTGAGATCTGAGGAACACGTGCGCCGACTTGCCGGCCTGCTTGTCGTACCCCTTCTGCTGCTGTCGACAGCGGCTTGTGGTGACAGCGGCTCCGATACGAAGAACGGGGCGCCCTCGATCACGAAGGGTGCGAAGTTCGGGGAGACCCCCACCCTGTCCAAGGGGTCGGGGACTCCGCCGAAGGAACTGAAGGTGGTGACCATCAGCGAGGGCGACGGCCCGGCGCTGAAGAAGGGCGACGTCGCCCAGGTCAACTACCTCGGCCAGGTCTGGGACGGCAAGGAGCCGTTCGACCAGAGCTTCGGCAAGGGCAAGCCGTTCGACGTGACCATCGGGGCGGGCCAGGTCATCAAGGGCTGGGACCAGGGCCTCGAGGGCAAGAAGGTCGGCAGCCGTCTGGAGCTGGTGATTCCGCCGGAGCTGGGCTACGGCGAGCAGGGCTCGGGCGAAAAGATCAAGCCGAACGCCACGCTGGTCTTCGTCGTGGACATCGTCAAGGGCACCTCCATCCCGCCGTCGGCCACCGGCAAGGAGGTCGCGCAGGAGGACAAGGATCTGCCCAAGGTCGGTACGAACACGGACGGCAAGGAAGTGGCCGTGACCGTCCCGAAGGACGCCACGCCGCCGGCCAAGCTCGTCTCGAACTACGTGCTCGAGGGTGACGGCGCCGTCGTCAAGGACACCGACAACGTCGTGGTGAAGTTCAACGGCAAGACGTGGAAGGACGACAAGTCCTTCGAGAGCACGTACGCCACCGGCCAGTCGGTGACGTGGCCGATGGAGCAGCTTTCGGTCAAGGGTCTGAAGGAGGGCCTGGTCGGCAAGAAGGTCGGCAGTCGCGTCCTGCTGGTCATCCCGCCGGACATGGGCTTCGGCGACAAGGAGCAGGGCACCATCCCGGCGAACTCGACGCTGGTCTTCAGCCTCGACATCCTCACGGTGATGTAAGACTGTCCCGGTTGTCCCCCTGTTCGTACGTTTGAGGAGCAGTAGCGTGAGCGACCAGCTCAAGAAGCCCGAGATCGACTTCCCCGAGGGCCCGGTCCCGACCGACCTCGTCATCGAGGACATCTGGGAGGGTGAGGGTGCCGAGGCCAAGGCCGGTTCCCTCGTCTCCGTCCACTACGTGGGCGTGGCCTTCTCCACCGGTGAGGAATTCGACGCGTCGTGGAACCGCGGCGCCCCGCTGCAGTTCAAGCTCGGTGTCGGCCAGGTCATCTCCGGCTGGGACCAGGGCGTCCAGGGCATGAAGGTCGGCGGCCGTCGCAAGCTGACGATCCCGGCCCACCTCGCGTACGGCGACCGTGGCGCCGGCGGTGCCATCAAGCCGGGCGAGACGCTGATCTTCGTGTGCGACCTGGTCAACGCCTGATCGCCCCGCTGTGAAGCTGCTGGGCCCCCGCCGGACGGCGGGGGCCCTCGCTTTTGCCCTGGACCGGCGGGGCGGTACGGTCAGCGGTCACGAGGGTGCACGCGGGTGCACGGGGGCACGCGGCGGTCGTGCGTGCGGGGCGAGAAGGGCGGATGGGCGTCGATGGCGATTGCCAAGGCCGAGCGGCTGATGAATCTGGCGCTGTGTCTGCTGGGGACCCGTCGGCCGCTGAGCAAGCGTGAACTGCGCGGTTCCATCGAGGCTTACATGGAAGCCGGGAACGACGAGTCCTTCAACCGGATGTTCGAGCGGGACAAGGACGACCTGCGGGAGCTCGGTCTCGTCATCGAGACGGTCGAGAACCTGGAGGGCGACACCGGCTACTTGGCCCGCCGCGACAGCAACAGGCTTCCGCCCGTGGCCCTCGACGCGGAGGAGGCCGCGGCCCTCGGGCTCGCGGCCAAGGTCTGGCAGCAGGCCCGCCTCGCCGGGGCCGCCAGCGGCGCCCTGCAGAAGCTGCGCGCCGGGGGCATGCCGGAGGCCGGGGACCCGTACGAGGGCCAGCACAGTGCCATCGAGCCGCGGATCCCGGTCCACGAGGCGGCCTTCGAGCCGCTGATGCTGGCGTGCCGCGACCGCCGCCCGGTGGTCTTCGACTACCGCAGGTCCAATGCCGCCCGGCCCGAGAGCCGGCAGGTCGAGCCCTGGGCCCTGGAGTGCTGGCGGGGCCACTGGTACCTGGCCGGCTTCGACCGCGACCGCGGGGCGGAGCGCGTGTTCCGGCTCTCCCGCATCACCGGCAAGGTCCGTTCGCGCGCGGCCGCGTACACCGCCGAGGTCCCGGACGTGGTGACCGTGCGGGAGACCGTGGCGAGCTGGGCGGGGGAGGGCGCGAAGCGCTCCGCGCTGATCCGGCTGCGGGCCGGGGCGGGCTATCCGCTGCGGGCCAAGGCCACCGCCCTGCGCGAGGGCGCGGGCGGGGAGGGCTGGGACGAGCTGGAGATCCCGTACGGGCACGGGCTCGACGCCTGGCTGGTGGAGTTCGGCCCCGACGTGGTCGTGGTGGAGCCCGCCGATCTGCGGGCCGATGTGGTCGACCGGCTGCGTGCCGTCGCCAAGGACTGACCGGCCCGGCCCATTCCCGTAGAACCGCCCTGAGGGGGAGACGTACCAGCATGGCTGCCAACGCCATCGACCAGACGCGCCGGATGCTTTCGCTGGTGACGTATCTGCGCGAGCGCCCCGGTGCGCACGTCGCCGACGTCGCCCGCGCGTTCGGGATCACCGAGGACGAGCTGATCTCGGACCTCGACGTGCTTCCCATGTGCGGGACCAGTTTCCGCGGTGGGGACCTGCTCGACATCGACACCGACGGGGAGCGGATCTGGTGGCGCAATCCCGACGCTTCGGGAGAGTCCACCGCCGAGCCGCTGCGGCTGGCCGCCGACGAGGCGACGGCGCTGCTGGTGGCGGCCCGCGCGGTGGCCACCCTGCCCGGGCTGCGCGAGAGCGACCGGGACGCCCTGCTGCGGGCCACCGCCAAGCTGGAGGCGGCCGCCGGTGAGGTGGCCGGTGCCAGTTCGCGGCTGTCGGTGACCTTCGAGTCCGAGGGCGGGGTCTTCGCGGACGTGGACCGGGCCATCGCCGAGCGGCGCAGGCTGTGGCTGCGCTACTACTCGCCCGCGCGCGACGAGCTCACCGAGCGCAAGGTGGACCCGATCCGGCTCTTCGCCGTGGGGCACACCTACATGGAGGGGTGGTGCCACCTCTCGGAGGCCCGGCGCACCTTCCGCCTGGACCGGGTGGCCGAGATCCGCCTGCTCGACGAGCGGGCGGACCCGCCGGCCATCGAGCCCCGCGATCTGTCGGAGGGCCTGGTCCAGCCGGCCGCCGAGGATCCGGAGGTGGTGGTCGAGGTGGGTCCCGGCGGTCGCTGGGTCGCCGAGTACTACCCGCACGACAGCGCTGAGGAGCTCACGGACGGGGGCTTGCGGATCACGCTGCGCAGTCCCGATCCGGCCTCGCTGCGCCGGCTCGCGCTGCGGCTGGGCCGCGAGGGGCGCATCGTCGCCCCCGTGGAGCTGGCGGACAGTGCGCGCCGGGCGGCCCGCGAGGCGCTCGCCGCGTACGAGGACGGCGCTGCCGGGGAACAGGTCTGAGGGGGCTCCGAGCGATGTCGCCGACGTCAGGACCGGGCTCGCCGAGTGTGCGGGATGTTGCGGTCGTTTCCGGGGCTCCGGTCGCCTTCAAGGCGGCCTGTCCCGACTGCCGTGCCCGCTTCGAGCTGGACGCGGGGGACCTGCGGCTGGCCATCGGCGGCAGCCGTCGGGCCACCTTCTATTCCTTCACCTGCCCCGAGTGCGGGATCCAGGTCCGCAAGCCGGCCGGTGAGCGCATCGTGGAGCTACTGACCGGTGGTGGCGTGAGCACCCTGCGCAGCGTCTGAGGTCAGCGGTGGCCTAGGCTCTTCCCATGCTGTGGCCGATGTTCGCGATCGCACTGGGCTTCTTCGGGCTCGCCGTCCTCGCCGTGCTCGCCGTGCGGGTGTTCGTGGAGGTGCGCCGGCTCTCGGTCCAGGTGGCGGATGCCGGGCGCCGGATCGCGGACGCCTCGGGCGACCTGGAGCGGGCGGCGTCGGACCTGGCCAGGGCCGGGCGGACCGTGCGGCCATAGCCATGGTGGGACAACCGTCGTACTGTCTGACCACGCAAGCGGTGATACCCCGGGGGATTGCCCGGCGTTAACCCCCGGGGGTTACGATCCATGTCAGAGCGGCCCATGGACTTCGGTCCGGGGCCGTCCGGCCACCACAACCAGCCGTTTCGGTGAGAAGGAAGACACACATGATCGGCAATCTGAAGCCCCTAGAGATCCTCCTTATCGTCGCCGTGATCTTCCTGCTGTTCGGTGCCAAGAAGCTTCCCGACATGGCCCGCTCGCTCGGCAAGTCCGCCCGCATCCTCAAGAGCGAGGCGAAGGCGATGAAGAAGGAGGGCGAGGCGGAGGACGCCGCCACCGCCGCTTCCGTCGCCGACCAGGCACCCGCGCAGCAGACCGCGGCCCCGCGCACGATCCAGGCCTCGCCCGGTGACGTCACCAGTGCCCGGCCCGTGAGCGAGCCCAACCACACCAGCCAGGGCTGACTTCCGCCGGTCACGGTCGCGCCAGTCATCTGCAACGAGACAAGGGACGTGGGTTGCTCAAGTCTGCCCGCAAGCAGGAGAAGCAGGATCGGAAGGCGAAGGACGCCGAAGGGCGGATGCCTCTGATCGAGCACCTGCGTGAGCTGAGAAACCGGCTGCTGAAGTCGGTCCTCGCGGTCCTCGCGATCACGATCGTGGCCGCGTTCTTCTACAAGGACCTCATCGACTTCATCATGAAGCCGATGCTGGACTCCGTCGGCTGCACCAACGGCGTGGTCGAGCAGCGCAACGGGCATCCCTGCGCCGACATGACGGTCAACGGCCTCATCGCGCCGTTCTCCATCGCCCTGAAGGTCTCGCTGACCGCGGGCGTGGTGCTCGCCGGCCCGGTCTGGCTGTACCAGCTGTGGGGCTTCGTGGCGCCCGGGCTGCACAACCACGAGAAGAAGTACGCCGTCGGGTTCGTGGCGATCGGCGCCCCGCTGTTCGCGGCCGGTGCGATCCTCGCGTACCGGGTCCTCCCGCAGACCGCGGTGATCCTGCTCGAGTTCACGCCCGACAACGCGCGCAACCTGCTGCCGGTCGACGACTACCTCGACCTGATCACGCGCATGGTCGTCGTCTTCGGTCTCGCCTTCGAGCTGCCGCTGCTGCTGATCCTGCTCAACGTCACCGGGGTGCTGACCGCGAAGCGGCTCGCGAGCTGGTGGCGGGCCATGGTGCTGGGCATCACGGTCTTCGCCGCGTTCGCGACGCCCACCGGCGACCCGCTGACGATGCTGGCGCTGGCCGCGCCGATCGTCGCCCTGTACTTCGTCGCGCTCCTCATCTGCTTCCTCAACGACCGCAGGCGGGCGCGGAACAACCCCGACGCGGCCCTGGACGACGACGAGGCCTCCGAGCTGGACCTGACGCCGGCGGAGCTCGGCGAGATCGAGTCCGTACCGGCCGCCGGCGCCCTGCCCGAGCAGGCCGACGGCGGACGCCGGCGGATCAACGGGTACGACGACGCCACCTGATCGACGCGGGTTCTTCCTGACAGGTACACCCCCGTGGGTGTGTGTCCGGGCTCCCGATAAAGATCGCGACTGTTGTCGGAGGCGGCGGGTAGGCTCGACGACAAGATGACCGAAGAACTCTCACCCGCCGAGCGGTACGCCGCTGCCCGGATCCGCGCCGCCGAAGAGGCCACCGCCCTGGCGGCCTTCCGCGAGATGTACGAATTCGACCTGGATCCGTACCAGATCGAGGCCTGCAAGGCACTGGAGGCGGGCAAGGGCGTCCTCGTCGCCGCCCCGACCGGCTCGGGCAAGACGATCGTCGGCGAGTTCGCCGTGCACCTCGCCCTCCAGCAGGGCCGCAAGTGCTTCTACACGACGCCCATCAAGGCCTTGTCGAACCAGAAGTACGCCGACCTCGCCCGGCGCTACGGCGCCGACAAGGTAGGCCTGCTCACCGGTGACAACAGCGTCAACTCCGATGCTCCGGTGGTCGTCATGACCACCGAGGTGCTCCGCAACATGCTGTACGCGGGCTCGCAGTCGCTGATCGGCCTCGGCCACGTCGTGATGGACGAGGTCCACTACCTCTCCGACCGGTTCCGCGGAGCCGTCTGGGAAGAGGTGATCATCCACCTCCCCGAGTCGGTGACCCTGGTCTCGCTCTCCGCCACCGTCTCCAACGCCGAGGAGTTCGGCGACTGGCTCGACACGGTGCGCGGCGACACCGAGGTGATCGTCTCCGAGGAGCGGCCCGTACCGCTGTGGCAGCACGTCATGGCCGGCCGCCGGATCTACGACCTCTTCGAGGAGGAGTCCGACCACGGCGGCCGCGGCTCCGCGCGCCGCGAGGTCAACCCCGACCTCCTGCGGATGGCGCGCGAGGAGAACACCAGCCGCTACACCCCGAAGGACCGGCGGCGCGGAAAGATGGTCCGCGAGGCCGACCGCGAGCGCGAGCGGCGCTCCCGCGGCCGGATCTGGACCCCGTCGCGCCCCGAGGTGATCGCCCGCTTGGACGGCGACGGGCTGCTGCCCGCCATCAACTTCATCTTCAGCCGGGCCGGCTGCGAGGCCGCCGTCCAGCAGTGCCTGTACGCGGGCCTGCGGCTCAACGACGACTCCGCGCGCCGATCGGTCCGCGAGATCGTCGAGGAGCGGACCGCGGCCATCCCCACCGAGGACCTGCACGTCCTCGGGTACTACGAATGGCTCGAGGGCCTGGAGCGGGGCATCGCCGCGCACCACGCGGGCATGCTGCCCACCTTCAAGGAGGTCGTCGAGGAGCTGTTCGTACGGGGTCTGGTCAAGGCCGTCTTCGCCACCGAGACCCTGGCGCTGGGCATCAACATGCCGGCGCGCACGGTCATCCTGGAGAAGCTGGTCAAGTGGAACGGCGAGCAGCACGCCGACATCACCCCCGGCGAATACACGCAGCTCACCGGCCGGGCCGGGCGGCGCGGGATCGACGTCGAGGGCCACGCGGTGGTGCTGTGGCAGCGGGGCATGGACCCGGCGGCCCTCGCCGGGCTCGCGGGTACCCGTACGTATCCGCTGCGCTCCAGCTTCAAGCCCTCGTACAACATGGCCGTCAATCTGGTCCAGCAGTTCGGGCGCCACCGCTCGCGCGAGCTGCTGGAGACCTCCTTCGCGCAGTTCCAGGCGGACCGCTCGGTCGTCGGGATCTCCCGGCAGGTGCAGCGCAACGAGGAGGGCATCGAGGGCTACCGGGAGGGCATGACCTGCCACCTCGGCGACTTCGAGGAGTACGCGCGGCTGCGCCGCGACCTCAAGGACCGCGAGACGGACCTGGCCAAGCAGGGCGCGGCGCAGCGCCGGGCGCAGGCGGCCGGTTCGCTGGAGAAGCTGAAGCCGGGCGACATCATCCACGTGCCGACCGGCAAGTTCGCGGGGCTGGCCCTGGTCCTGGATCCGGGCGTGCCGGCGGGGCGGTCCAACGGGCACCGCGGGCACGAGTACACCGAGGGCCCGCGCCCGCTGGTGCTCACCGTGGAGCGGCAGGTCAAGCGGCTCGCCGCGATCGACTTCCCGGTCCCGGTGGAGGCCATCGAGCGGATGCGGATCCCCAAGACGTTCAACGCGAAGTCCCCGCAGTCGCGCCGGGACCTGGCGTCGCAGCTGCGCACCAAGGCCGGGCACATCCCGGTGGAGCGGCACGGCCGCGGCCGGGCGGCGGCGGCCGACGACCGGGAGATCTCGCGGCTGCGCGCCGCGCTGCGGGCGCACCCGTGCCACGGCTGCGACGAGCGCGAGGACCACGCGCGCTGGGCGGAGCGCTACCACCGGTTGCAGCGGGACACGCGGCAGCTGGAGCGGCGCATCGAGGGCCGGACGAACACCATCGCCCGCACCTTCGACCGGATCCACGCGCTGCTGACCGATCTGGACTACCTGCGCGAGGACGAGGTGACCCCGCACGGCCGGCGGCTCGCCCGGCTCTACGGGGAGCTGGACCTGCTGGCGTCGGAGTGCCTGCGGGCGGGCATCTGGGAGGGGCTGAGCCCGGCCGAACTGGCCGCTTGCGTCTCGGCGCTGGTCTTCGAGGCGCGGCAGTCCGACGACGCGGTCGCGCCGAAGGTGCCGGGTGGTGCGGCGAAGGCGGCGCTGGGCGAGATGGTCCGCATCTGGGGCCGGCTCGACGCGCTGGAGGAGGAGCACGGCATCAACCAGGCGGAGGGCGTGGGCCAGCGCGAGCCGGACCTCGGGTTCGCGTGGGCGGCGTACCAGTGGGCTTCGGACAAGAGCCTGGACGAGGTGCTGCGCGAGGCGGAGATGCCGGCCGGTGACTTCGTGCGCTGGTGCAAGCAGGTCATCGACGTGCTGGGGCAGGTCGCGGCCGCGGCACCGTCCTCCTCGGCTCCGCCGTCCTCGCAGGGCGGCAGCACGGTGGCCCGCAATGCCCGCAAGGCCGTGGACGCGCTCCTGAGGGGTGTGGTGGCCTACAGTTCGGTGGGCTAAGGCGCTTTGGTGTTTCCTCCAAAAGTAGCCATGGCTGGATCTCACCTCTTGCCATGATCGATCCGGCGTGTCCTGTGCGACGATCGGGCCATGACTGGGGGAACGGGAGAAGGGCCGAGACGGGTCGGTCGGCCGCGCGCCGATCAGCTGCGAGCCGACAGTGGCCGGCCGCCGCGCGAGGAACTGCTCTACGCGGCGGCCGAACTGTTCACGGTGAAGGGGTACGCGGCCACCACCACGCGGGCGGTGGCCGAACGGGCCGGAATGCGCCAGGCCACGATGTACCACTACTTCGGCGGCAAGGAGGAACTCCTCGCCGAACTTCTGGAGTCCACGGTCTCGCCCTCGCTGGCCCTGGCCCGCCGGCTGCTCCGCGAAGCGGACCGGCCCGCCACCCGCCGGCTGTGGGAGCTGTGCCGCTCGGACGTGCTGCTGCTGTGCGGCGGACCCTACAACCTCGGCGCGCTGTACCTGCTGCCCGAGGTGGGCGGCTCGCGGTTCACCCGCTTCCTGCGGATGCGCCTGGAACTCAAGGACGCCTACCAGGAGTTGCTGGACCGTGCCTGCGCCGGTTCCGAACTGGCCGGGGACGACCGGGCCGCGCTGGTGCTCCGGGGCGATCTCGTCTTCGGCCTCATCGAAGGCGTCATGCTCATCCACCGCGCCGATCCGGCCCGCCCGGTGGCCGCCTTCGCGGAGGCCACCGCCGACGCGGCGCTGCGGATCGCGGGTGTGGGTGGCTAGTGCGGTGGACCTTTCGGGTCACCGCGCTGGTCCGGGCCCCGCGTCGTGCCCGCCCCCGGCCCGTCGTCCCCTTCCCAGCCGGCCCGGTCGTCCCAGGCCCGCAGGGTCCGACCGCTCTCGATCCGGTGCTCGGTCCCGGTGACCGGATCGGTGAACTCCAGCGTGCGGGCGAGCAGTTGCAGCGGGCGCCGGTAGTCGTCGGGAGCCGGATCGCCGACCACCGGATAGACCGGGTCGCCCAGGATCGGCAGGCCGAGACTGTTCATGTGCACCCGCAGCTGGTGGGTGCGCCCGGTGTGGGGAGTCAGCCGGTAGCGGCCCAGGCCGCCCCTGACTTCGATGAGTTCGGCCAGGGTCTCGGCGTTCGGCTCGGCGCCCTCGACCTCCACCGCCGCCATCACCCCGCGCACCTTTTCGATGTGGCTGCGCAGGGTCCGGGGGAAGTCCACCGCCGGGTCGTGGGGCGCGAGCGCCTCGTACTCCTTGCGGATCCGTCTCTCCTGGAAGAGGAGCTGGTAGGCGCCCCGGTCCTCGGGGCGGATGCTGAACAGCACCAGTCCGGCGGTCATCCGGTCCAGCCGGTGCGCCGGGCTCAGCGCGGGCAGGCCCAGCTCCACCCGGAGCCGGGCCAGGGCCGTCTGGAAGACGTGGCTGCCGCGCGGGGTGGTGGCCAGGAAGTGTGGTTTGTCGGCCACCAGCAGGTGCTCGTCCCGGTACACGATCCCGATCGGGAAGGGCACCACCGGCTCGGGCGGCATGTCCCGGTGGAACCACAGGAAGGCCCCCGGCTCGTACGGGTCCTCTGGTCCCAGGACCCGTCCGCCGACGCCCAGCACCCGGCCGTCCCGGAGCAGGCGGGCCATGGACTCCTCGCCGCGGGTGCCCTCGTAGCGCGCCGCGAGGTAGGAGCCGAGGTCCGGCCATGCGCCCTGCGGGTCGGGCGGCAGCCGCATGCGGACCGGGTCGATGCCGTGGATCTGGGGCAGGGGCGGGTCGGGGACATGCGATCTGCGCTTCATCGGGGTACAGGCTATGCCGCTGGCGCCGGGTGAAGGTGCCCAGGTGGTCGGCGTCCAGGTGCTCGACGCGGACCGTGTGGGGCCCGCCCCGTGGTGGGCCCGCCCCGCTGGGCGGGCCCCCTCGCCGCGTGGCTCAGCGGGCCGCCGCGAGGCGTTCCTGCTCCGCCTCCACCTCGGCGTTCCAGTCGCGCTTGATCGCGCGCCAGCCCTCGTCCGTCTCGCCCAGGCGCCAGTAGCCCGAGACCGACAGGCGTTCGCGGGGGATGCCGCGCTCCAGACGCAGGTGCCGGCGCAGCGTCTTGACGAAGCCGGCCTCGCCGTGGACGAAGGCGTGCACGTCCGGGGAGGGGAAGGCCAGGGCCTTCACGGCCTCCGTCAGGGCTTCGCCGATCGGACGGGAGCCGCGGTGGATCCAGTGCGGGACGACCCCGTCCGGGGTGCTGATCTCCAGCTCGTCGCGCGGGCCCTCGACCTCCACCAGCGCGTGGACCACGGCCCCGGCCGGCATCCGCTCCATCGCGGCGCCGATCGCCGGCAGCGCGCTCTCGTCGCCGACGAGGAGGTGCCAGCCGGCCCGCGGGTCCGGGGCGTAGGCTCCGCCCGGCCCGAGGAAACGTACGAGTTCACCCGGCTGGACGCGGGCCGCCCAGGGGCCGGCCAGTCCTTCGTCGCCGTGGACCACGAAATCGAGGGTCAGTTCCCGCTGCGCCGGATTCCAGGAACGCACCGTGTACGCCCGCTGGCGCGGCCATTCCTCGCGCGGATGGGCCGACCGGATCTGCTCCAGGTTCCACGGAGTGGCGTAGGTGACGCCCTCCGCGGGGAACAGGAGCTTCACGTAGTGATCGGTGTACGCGCCCGCGTCGAATCCGGCCAGCCCGTCACCACCCAGCACCACCCGCACCATGTGCGGGGTCAACCGCTCGGTGCGCACGACGACTGCGGTGCCGACCGTGCGGACGCGTCCTTCTGCCACGACGTCTCCCCTGACCTTCCAACCCTGACATCCGTGAAACTTAGGATTACCTAAGTTAGCATCTCACGGGCGCAGTGCGCTGCTCAGGCGTTCAACTGCTCCTCCCAGGCCCCATCGGTGGGCCAAGGCGGCGACCAGGTCCGGCTGCGCGGGCACGGCGGGGAGCGCCGCATCGAAGGCGGGAAGCGGGACGTCCGAGGCGACCTGGACGACCTTGGGGGCCACCGCCAGATACGGCCGGGACTCATCCAGCCGCTTGCGCTGCGCGGGGGTCAGCTTCGACTTCGGGTCGTCGACCGCGGCGATGATTCCGGCCAGGTCCCCGTAGGTGTCCAGCAGCTTCGCCGCCGTCTTCTCGCCGACGCCCGGTACGCCCGGCAGGCCGTCGCTCGGGTCGCCGCGCAGCAGCGCCAGGTCCGCGTAGCCGGGGCCGTCCACCCCGTACTTCTCGCGCAGCCACGCCTCGTCGGTCACCTGGAGGCTGCCGACGCCCTTCAGCGGGTACAGCACGCGCCGTCCCTTCGCGTCGTCGACCAGCTGGTACAGGTCCCGGTCGCCCGTGACGATGTCCACCGGGCCGGTGGCGCGGGTGGTGAGCGTGCCGATCACGTCGTCCGCCTCGTACCCGGCGACGCCCACCCGGGCGATCCCGAAGGCGTCCAGGGCGGCCTCGATGATCGGCACCTGCGGGGCCAGCGTGTCCGGGGTCTCCTCGAGGTCCGGGCCGGTCGCGGACTCCTCGGCGACCCGGTGGGCCTTGTAGGAGGGGATCAGCTCCACCCGCCAGTGCGGCCGCCAGTCGGCGTCCATGCAGGCCACCAGATCGTCGGGCCGGTGGTCCCGCACGAGGCGGCCGATGAAGTCGAGCAGGCCGCGCACGGCGTTGACCGGGGTGCCGTCGGGGGCCTTCACCGAATCCGGCACGCCGAAGTACGCGCGGTAGTAGAGGGAGGCGGTGTCCAGGAGCATCAAGCGTCGTGTCGTCGTCACCGTCACGATGATGCCTTGAGGCCCGGTGGAAAGTGCCGGAGGTCCGGCCTCCTCGGCTCTTGAGCGCGAAACGGGGGCCGGTTGCTGCGTAAGGTGCTTAGAGCACACCGATGTGCGGTGTGTGACGTGCGACGGACCAGGACAAGGGGAGGGCAGCCCCACCATGGACGACAGGGATGGCACCGACGGCACGGACGGTACGAGCGCCGCGAGCGCGAAGAGCGGCACTGACGACAAGCAACGGGACAAGGACAAGGACGCCAAGGAACCGCTCCGGGTGGGCGTGGCCGTGCGCAAGAGACGCCGGGCACTGCACCTCACCCTCGCCGCGGTATCGGCGCGCAGCGGCCTGTCGGTCCCCTTCCTGAGCCAGATAGAGAACGAGCGGGCGCGGCCCAGCATGCGATCCCTGGAGCGGGTCGCCGACGCCCTGGAGACCACGGCCGTCGAGTTGCTGGCCGCCTCGGACACCGCCCGCACCGTGGACCTCGTACGGGCCGGCGACGGCTCGGGGCTCTCCCTCGTGCCCGGCGTACGGCCCCTCGTGCGCGGGCACCACCAACTGCACGCGCTGGAGTTCACCGGGGACCAGGACGCCGGCCGCGAGTACCAGCACCGCAACGACGAGCTGATGTACGTGGTCTCGGGTGCCTGCCAGGTGGAGGCCGAGGGGCGGGCCTACCGGCTGGAGAACGGCGACGCGCTGTTCCTGTCCGGCGGGGTGCGCCACCGGTGGCGGGCCGTCACGGAGGACACCCGGATCCTGATCGTCGCGGTCGGCGACCACATCCACGCCACCTCCGAGCCGCCCTCGCCGGGGCACTGAGCCGCCGGATGCGGACACCGAAGCGGGTGGTCTCGCTCGTGCCGTCCCCGACCGAGGCGGTGGCCGTGAGCGCGCCCGGGGTGCTGGTCGGGGCGATCGACTGGTGCACGCACCCCGCCGGGCTCGGGGACGTGGTGCGCATCGGCGGCACGAAGAACCCGGACGTCCGCGCGATCGTGGAGCTGCGCCCGGACCTGGTCGTCGCCAACGAGGAGGAGAACCGGGCCCCGGACCTGGACGCGCTGCGGGCGGCCGGTCTGGAGGTGCTGGTCACCGAGGTGCGGGACCTTCCGCAGGCGCTGAGCGAGCTGGAGCGGTTGCTGGTGGGGGCGCTGGGACTGGAGCGGCCCGGGTGGCTGGCGGACGCCGGGGCCGCGTGGGCCCGGCTGGAGCCGCTGCCGCCGGCCCTGGCCTTCGTACCCGTGTGGCGGCGGCCGTGGATGGTGCTCGGCCGGGACACCTTCGCGGGGGACCTGCTGGCCCGCCTCGGTGTGCGCAACGCCTACGCCTCGCACGCGGAACGCTACCCCCGGATCCCGGCGGCCGAGCTGGCCGCGGCGGGCTGTGACCTCGTGGTGTTCCCGGACGAGCCGTACCGTTTCACCGCCGGCGACGGCCCCGAGGCGTTCCCGCGGATCCCGGCCGCGCTCGTCAGCGGACGGCACCTGACCTGGTACGGGCCCTCGCTGGCCGAGGCGCCGGCGGTGCTGTCCCGGGCCTTGCGCGAGGCGGGCGGGTAGGGCTCCGTACGGGGCGGGGAAGGCCTCGCTCCGCGGCCCCCGCGGCCCCCGCGGGCGCCGCAGCGCTCTGGTGCCGTGCCGGGCGACGCGACCCGGTGAACCTTTCCGGTCACCGCACTAGTGTCCTGAGTCTCGGAAACACTTCATAACTATGGCTTGGGCTCTGGCAGGCGGTTCAGGTAGCCGGCGAGGCGTTCGAAGATCTCGTCGGCGGATTTGG
>NZ_JAGGOW010000227.1 GCF_018614135.1 Streptomyces sp. ISL-66 | reverse complement strand
CCGGGCGCTTCCTTCGTTCTTGTGTCTCCGACTCTATCAGACTCTTTCGCGTCCGATTCCCAGTCAGCGGGTTTCGCTTTCCAGTTCTTCGCTTTCGCGTTTCCCTTTCCGGCGAGTCCGACTCTATCAGAAGATTTCCACCGGATTTCCCGGCTTTAGATTCCTGGATGAGGAGTCGAGGGTGCCCACTCGGAATTGCTTCTTCGGGGGCTCGTTGCCGAACTTGTCCAGTTCCAGGCAACCGTTTGACTCTACATGAGGCCCCCCGCACCGTCAAAATCGCATGCGCCCACGGCCCAGCCCAGCTGCGGCTAGTAGCTAGGTCCCGCCGCACACCATCGCGAAGAGGACACCGGCCCGCCGCCAGACGAGGCAGAGCAGGGGCACCGGCCCCCGATCGCCACAGCCGACCGGGCCGTGCCTGCTCTCCCCTATTAATACGGCTGATAGCCCCAAGGGAGCCGGCGTCAGGACCGGAGCCCTACATCCTGCTCGAGGTCGGCGACGGCAGCACCTTGGGCCGACCAGCGCCAGCACACCGCCATCGCCTCCTGGCAGCGGGCGAACGCGTTCTTCGCCGGGCACGGGATCACCGTCCAACGCCCGGCGGCCCATCGATCTCCTGCCCGACCGCACCGCTGACACGGTGGCCGCCTGGCCCGCCGCCCATCCCGGCATCAAGGCCATCTGTCGGGATCGATGCAGCAGGTCCTGCCAGGCCGCCGCCCGCACGGCGCTCGACGCGATCCAGGTCGCAGGCCGATGGCATCCTTCTCGCTCAGCCGCCATGAACATCAGAAGGGCAGCTCGACGTCGTATGCGTCGGTGGGGTCCGTCAGCGCGAGCGAGGCGGCAGGCCACTCACCTGGGATCGAGGCGAGAGCGTGTTGAAGATCAGCCTCTCTCCGTCCGATCACGACCAGGTCCATGCCCACGAGTCCGGGTTCGAGTCGCAGGACCGAGCCAGGCGAGGAAAACCACCGCACGGCCGGTCCATCGGCTCGGACCATGCCGGGTGCGGCGGCAGCGGAACCGGTGCGAACTGGGCCTCCACGACGGCAACTACCGCACTTGGTGCCCGACACGCACGTCCTTCTGGCCCGCCTGACCTAGCCATGACAGCTTCGCTCAGGACCATCTCCACACAAGCCGGCGAGACACGGTCCAGGAACGAGCACGTCGTGAGCTGCGGCAGATGATCGGAGAACAGAGCCACCGGCGGGTCTCCCCTCGACAGTTCGGTCAGACGCACACCCCAGCCCGCACCACCCTGGTTCTCGCCGCGGAAGACCAGAACCCGACCAGAAGGATCGAGGAGCAGCTGATCCGGCTCAAGGAGGGGATCCTGCCGCGCAACGAGGTCACGGCGTCGGCCGAACAACCCGTACGCCTCCCGCAGAGCAACCTGCAGCGGAAGACCCAGCCGCTCCTCCGCCTGCTTCACCTCATCGACGGAGAACCCATCAGTCGAGGTCAAAGGGGCGGCCCAGGATGCTGCGAACTCTCTAACGAAATCCCGGGCACCCGCTCGGCCTGGGCAACCGCCGGCCAGTGCCTGAGCCACATCGAGCCCGTCATTCATCCGGCTGACCCCACGCAGCCGTCGTGACACCACCATCCACCGGCTCATATCCGCCACAGCCTTGGATGTCCTCATCCGTGTGCTCGGTGGTTTCCCCAAACCTGCTCAGTTGCTCTCCCCACCGGGAGACGGCACGGAGGTCCGCGGCCCCGATCACCGGCGGGAAGGGCAAGGCTTCGGAGGCGGTCTGCGGCGACACCCTCCAGATGAGCGGCCGTCGCAGGATAGGGCGGAAGCCCACGCAGTACCGGCGGGCGTGGGCTCAACCGTCAGGCGCCGGCACGGGCGCGGGCGAAGGCGCGTAGGTCGTCGTTGAGGCGGTCCGCGTGGGTCGCGAACAGTCCGTGACCCGCGTACGCGTACACGTGCAGCTCCGCCCCCGGGATGAGGTCGGCCGCGCGGCGGCCCGTGAGGGCGAGGGGGGCGGAGGCGTCGTCCGATCCGTGGATGACGAGGACCGGGCAGTCGATCTTCACTAGCTCCGGGACAAGGTTCAGGGAGGGGAGGAGGTCCCCCAGGGCGTTGGCGGCGCGCGCCGTTGCCCCGTGGCAGCGGTCCACCATGTACGCCACGTACGCGTCGGACACCTTCGGGCCGGGCAGGTGGCGGGCGAAGAACGCGTTGGCGCCGTCGGCGAAGAACTTTGCCCGGTCCTGCCGGAAGGTCGCGTTGAATCCGCGGATCAGCTCCGGGTCGAGTCCCTCCGGGTGGTCCGTGGAGCGGGCCGGCCCGGGGGCGATTGCGCCGACGAGCGCGACGCGCGCCACCCGGTCGGTACCGCGAAGGGTCAGGTACCGGACCACCTCGACCGCGCCGATCGAATGCCCGACCAAGGTGACGTCGCGCAGGTCCAGCTGATCCAGCAGCGAGCCAAGATCCCGGGCGAGGGTGTCGAGGTCGAAGCCGCCCCAGACGTCCTCGGACCTGCCGTGTCCCCTGCGGTCGAAGCCCACACAGCGGAAACCTCCGGCCGCCAGCGGCAGCATCTGGTACTCCCACATCTCGGTACCGAAGTAGGAGCCGTTAAGGAAGACGATGACGGGGCCGTCCGAGGGGCCGTAGTCGACGAAGTGGAGGCGGGTGCGGTCGGTGGCGGACTCGAAGTACGGCATGACGCGGTTCCTCCAGAGAGTGGCTGCCAGGGGCTGTCCCGCACGACGACCATCCTGGCCTCGGGCCCCGCGGCGGTCGATTACCTCCAGGGTCATGCGGTGCGGGCGGGCCCAGCAGGGTCGGTCACCGGATCGTGGTGGGCCCCACGTCCCGGTGCGTGCAATTGATTCCCTTGCTACACAGCACTGAGGTGGTCCAAAACCTGGGCGCACGGCTGGTTATGGGCACGACCGCGGGCACTTGGCGGACTCCCTGCCGTCGCGGTACGGGTTGCCCGGGGTGCCTTCGGTCACCCGACCGGAGCTGGCCGCGGTCCGGCGGTGCGTGAATCAGTCCCCGAACTGCCCCCGTACCCCCGCAGGTCGACGCCGTTGCAGCCGCTGCTTGACAGCCCTCTTAACCGGACTTGGACAGCCCAGTCGCGTGAGGAGTCACTCCGGCAAAGGGGCCAACCGGCCGCTCATACGCGGATCGTCTACCTCTCCCGGATGCGTCAGCCGGATACCGAAGGCGTTCTCGACGAGTGACAGGACGCCATAGAGAGGGGGCCACTCGCCAGGGACGAGCCCCAGCGGCCGCATGTGCTCGTCGAGCCGTGTCGGGTCCTGCCCGGTCAGCTCGATCTCCTGGAGCGTGTGAAAGTCGACGATGACGTCGCCGTCGACCGCGTACTTGAACCAGTACATCGGCTTCTCGTTGTAATGCAGGGCAACGGCCTCCGTGCCGACGGACACGGCGCTCAGGATCTGTTCCTCGAGCCCGTGCACACCACCCTGTTCCCATGCCCACGTCCACGAGGCATCGATGCCCGTGGTGACGACCGGTTCCTCATCGTCGAGAAGGTCGTCGCCGAAGTCGTCCGACAGATCTATGCCGTCGCGAAGTGCGAGGGTCCCCTGGTCAACGCCCATGCGGGTGAGCAGCTCGAGAGGGCTCAGACCCCGCACAAAGGTCAACGTGTAGATCGGAAAGTCGCCCACTCGGAACATCTCCAGGCCACGTTCTGCGTGTTCACTCGTCAGGACCGACCCGTCGCCAGCAAGCGAGAACGCTACTGCCGTCTCGAACTCCTCGCTCCGGTAAGGACAGCAGGCCTCACCAGGATCGGCGTCGGCCGCGTCCCGCGAGGTGTCCCGTGGAAGGGGGGAACCGCGCGAGGACCCGTCCAGCCGAGGTGGGCCGGCAGGCGATCGCCGTGCCCGGTGTGGCCGGCCACCGTGGCAGGGAGGTGTGGGGGCTATCGGCTTCGGTCGGCGTCCCGCATCACGAGCTGCGCAGCGCGCGAGGGGTCGCCGTCCGCGCGGGCGAGCAGTGCTTCCACGTCATAGCTCGAGGAGCCGGCTGTGCCGAAGAGGCCGAGGGTCAGGTCCGGGCCGAAGAGCTCGCGGTAGAGCGCGGCATCCAGCCGGGGGCGGAGGCGGTACAGGGCCGATATCAATTCCCCTGCGGACGCCTCCAGATGGGCGCGTGCCACCGGATCGCACGCCCTCACGGCAGCCGTCACCCCCGCCGCGTCGGGCTCGTACGCCAGCAGGCTGGGCAGCAGCTCGGGAACTCCCATGATCTGGGCCGCCGCGAACGTGTGGACGTGAGCTCCCTGGGGGTTCCCGAGCAGTTCCACCAGCAGCGGTACCGCGCGCGGGTCGTGCCGGCGGGCGAGCCCGCGGATGCCTTCCTCCCGGGCGTCGGCGTGGTCGTCCGCCGTCCGCTCCCACAAGGCCGCGCGGATCGCGGGCCCGTCCACCTCGGCCTGGAACCCCAGCACGAAGGTCGCCCAGCTCCGGACCTCCGGGTCCTCATCCCGAGTCAGCGCGGTGAGCGCACGGACGTCCGCTCCGTCCGGCCGGCCCGTGATGACCCCGGTGAACGAGGACGCCACCTCCTGGCGGACCCCGGCGTCGGGATGTCCGGCGAGGGCGACCAGGACGGGCACGGCGCGCGCGTCCCCCGTGCTCCCGATCGCGCGCGCCAGGGACCGCAGCACGCACCGCTCGGTCTCCCGCTCGGCCAGGGCGGCCAACGCGCCGGCCGTCTCGCCGCGCACCGCCTCGTGCCGTTCGCTCGCCTCGCCCAACAGGTCGCAGCCGACCTCGCGCTCGAACACCCCACCGGAACCGATCAGTTCCAGACCGCCCCGCAAGGCCCCCACTCCGTCGGCACCCGCCCGCCCCAGCAGCACCCGGTACTCGTCCCAGCCACCCGTCTCCCGCGCAGCACGTGCTGCCGCCACCGCCCGACGCACCGGTTCCGCCACCCCGCCCGATTCCATCCCCGCATTCTGGTGGATGTTCCGGGCTAGGTCCTGTTTGGAGTTCAGATCATGGGTGTGGTGCGATGCTGCGGAGCCAGAGCATCGCACCACACAGATGCAGGCCGGCCTCGTAGCTCTCTGGTGTCTTGTCGA
>NZ_JAGGOW010000226.1 GCF_018614135.1 Streptomyces sp. ISL-66 | reverse complement strand
CACGTGGTCGGCGCACCGACCGGGCGCATCGCGTCCAGCGACTCGTCGATGGTGGCGCGCAGCGCCCGCGCGTCCCATCCGGTGTTCAGGTAGTGGAAGTTGAAGGCCTGGTGCAGCTCGTCGGGCCGCAGGTACAGGGCCGTCCGGTCGGCGCTCGGGGTCCACGCCTCGGCGACGCCGATGCGGTCGCCCGCGTACTCGTCGAGGACCCGGCGCCAGGAGCGGTAGATCTCGTGGACGCCGTCCTGGTCGAAGAAGGGGAGCACCTGGTTGCCGAGCAGCTTGAGCTGTTCGCCGCGGCCGAGGTCGGGCAGGCCGGGGGCCTTGACCAGGCCGTGCGCCACGTCGATGCGGAAGCCGTCGGCGCCGAGGTCGAGCCAGAAGCGCAGGATGGAGCGGAACTCGTCCTGGACGGCGGGGTGTTCCCAGTTGAAGTCGGGCTGCTCGGGCGCGAAGAGGTGCAGGTACCACTCCCCGTCGGGGGTCCGGGTCCAGGCCGGGCCGCCGAAGATGGACTCCCAGTCGTTGGGGGGCTCCGCTCCGTCCTCGCCGCGTCCCGCGCGGAAGTGGAAGCGTTCGCGCAGCGGGGTGCCCGGGCCTTCGCGCAGCGCCTGCTTGAACCATTCGTGCTGGTCGGAGCAGTGGTTGGGAACCAGGTCCACGATGATCCGCAGGTCGAGCGCGTGGGCTTCGCGGATCACGGCGTCGGCGTCGTGCAGGCTGCCGAACATGGGGTCGATGGCCCGGTAGTCGGCGACGTCGTAGCCGGCGTCGGCCTGCGGGGAAGCGTAGAAGGGGCTGAGCCAGACGGCGTCGACGCCCAGTTCCTTGAGGTAGGGAAGGCGGCTGCGGATGCCTTCGAGGTCCCCCATGCCGTCCCCGTTGGAGTCGGCGAAGCTGCGCGGATAGACCTGGTAGATCACCGCTTCTCTCCACCAGCCGGGCGTCGTGCCGGTGGAGGTGGGGAGTGCGTCGGCGAGGTGCTGGGTCATGTCGTCCTTGGGGAGATCGGGCCGGGGGTGAGAGGGGGCAGGCGGCGGGGGTCAGCCCGTGCTCGCGAGGGCGTCAGCCCTTGGTCGCGCCTGCCGTCATCCCGGCGACGAGGTGACGCTGGGCGAAGAGGAAGAAGAACGCCGCGGGGATGGCGATGAGCACGGAAGCCGCGCTCATGGCACCCCAGTTGGAGGTGTACTGGGTGACGAAGGTCTGCAGGCCTCCGGCCAGGGTGAGGTGCTCGTCGCCGACCATGAAGGCGGAGGCGTACGCGACTTCGCCCCAGGCGGTGATGAAGGCGTAGAAGCCGGTGACGGCGAGGCCGGGCTTGGCGAGCGGGAGGATGAGGCGCCAGAAGGTGCCGAAGGGGTTGAGTCCGTCGACCCGGCCGGATTCGTCGATCTCCACCGGGATGGTGTCGAAGAAGCCCTTCATCATCCAGGCGCAGAACGGCACGGCGATGGTGAGGTAGGTGATGATCAGGCCGAGGGGCTGGTTGAGCAGCCCGAGGTCGCCCATCAGGTTGTAGAGCGGCACGATGAGGATGGCCATCGGGAACATCTGCGTGATGAGCAGGGTCCACATCAGCGGCTTCATTCCGGGGAACTTGAAGCGGCTGACGGCGTATCCGGTGGTGGCGGCGATGAACACCCCGAGGACGGTGGTGATGCCGGCGACCAGGACGGAGTTGGCGAACCAGGTGAGGAAGGAGGTCGACTCCACCAGGTAGCGGTAGTTGTCGAGGGTCGGTTCCTTCACGAAGTCCGTGGAGATGGCGTGCTTCGCGGGCTTGAGCGAGGTCAGCAGGACCCACAGCACCGGGAAGACGGCGATCACGGACGCGCCGACCAGCGTGGCGTGCAGTCCCGCGGAGGCGAGCGGGGAGCGTTCTCCGCGGCGGCGGACGGGGCGGTCGGCGGTCTTGGGCGGGGTCGTCACGGTCACCACACCTCTCCCTGCTTGCGCAGCGAGCGCCGGTAGACCAGCGCGAAGATCATGAGCAGCAGGAGGATCAGTACGCCCCAGGTCGCCGAGCCGGCGAAGTCGCGCGGGCTGGCCACGAACGCCTCGCGGAAGGCCTGGGTGACCAGGATCTCGGTGGAGTCGCCCGGTCCGCCCCGGGTGAGCAGGAAGATCACCGGGAACATGTTGAAGGTCCAGATGGTGGAGAGCAGGATCACCGTCATGCTGACGGCGCGCAGCCCCGGCAGGGTGATGTGGCGGAACCGCTGCCACGGACCGGCGCCGTCCATCTCGGCGGCCTCGTAGAGCTCGCCGGGCACGGACTGCATTCCGCCGAGCAGGGCGACCATCATGAAGGGGACGCCGAGCCAGACGTTGACGGCGATGACGGCGAGCTTGGCCCAGGTCGGGTCGTCGAGCCAGGGGACGGCGGTGATGCCGCCGCCTTCGAGGAGCTTGTTGAGGATGCCGCTGTCGCGGTTGAAGAGGAACCGCCAGGCGAAGACGGAGACGAATCCGGGGACGGCCCAGGGCAGGATGAGGGCCATCCGGTAGGCGGCGCGGCCCTTGAACTCCCGGTTGAGCATGGTGGCGAGGGCCAGGCCGAGCGTGAAGGTGATCGACACGCAGGCGACGGTCCACAGCACCGTCCACACCAGCCGCTGCAGGAACACCGGGTCGGCGAGGACGGCGGCGTAGTTGTCGAGTCCGACGAACTCGTACGTCGCCTCGATGTGGTTGGCGCCGATGGTCCGGCCGACGTTGCGTTCGGTGGCGTCGGTCAGCGACAGGTAGATGCCGCGGACGAGCGGCCAGCCGATGATCACGCCGAGGACGAGCACCACGGGGGTGACCATGGCCCAGGCGTACCAGTGGGTGGCCAGCGCGCGCCTCAGCCCGGGGCGGTTCCCGCCCTGGGTCCCGTTCTCGCTGTCAGTCCTGCGGCTCCGGCCGCGGGCGGCGGTGTCGGCGTCAGGACCGACCTCGCTGCCCGCGGCCTTCGCCACCGACTGGCTGGTGTGAGCAGCCATGGTTCGTTACTTCCAGCCCTTGAGGATCTTGCGGAATTCGACGCCGGCCGCCTTGGCCGCGTCCTCCGGGCTCGAGGCCCCGGTGACCGCCTTGGTGTACTCGACCTTGAGCGGCTCGAAGAGGGAGCCGTTCTCCGGGATCCAGGCGCGCTCGACGGCCTTGTCCACGGCCGGCTTGAAGAACTGGACCATTTCGTTGGACTTGACGTCGGGCTGCTCGTAGGCGGCGGTCCGGGTCGGGAGCAGGCTCAGCTCCTTGGCGGACTGGACCTGCACCTCCTGCGAGGTCATGTAGTCGACGAAGGCGTTCGCGGCGGCGATGTTCTTGGAGCCCGCGTACACGGCGAGGTCGTGGCCGCCCTGCGGGGCGCCCGCCTTGACGGAGCCGGCCGGGACGGTGGCGATGCCGAGGTTGGCCTTGTCCTTGAACTGGTCGCCGGCGTAGGTGTCGGCCACGGCCCAGGGGCCGTTGATCATCATCGCGACCTCGCCCGTCTTGAAGGCGGTCTGCATGTTGGGGTAGCCGTCGGTGGCGTTGGTGATCGCCGCGCCGGAGGTGATCAGGTCGCGGGCGGCCTTGAAGGCCTTGACGCCGGCCGCGTTGTCGACGGTGACCGTCTTGGTCTTCGCGTCGACGAGGTCGCCGCCCTCTCCGTAGATCAGAGGGAGGGACCAGTAGGAGTCGTCGCCGCGCAGGTAGAGGCCGGTCTTGCCGGTCTTGGCCTTGATGGCCGCGGCGGCGGTCTTCACCTCTTCCAGCGTCTTGGGGGGCTGGACGCCGGCGTCGGCGAGCATCTTCTTGTTGTAGAAGAGGCCCATGGTGTCGATGACCTGCGGGACGCCGTAGGTCTTGCCCTCGTACTTGCCGCTGGCCGCGGCCTGGGGCAGGAACTCGGTGTCGACCTTCTTGGCCGTGTCGGCCGGGACCTCGGCGAGGTAACCGAGGGAGGCGAAGTCGGCGACCCAGCCGACGTCGGCGCGGATGACGTCCGGGGCCTCGGAGCCGCTGCTGAAGGCGTTCTTGACCTTGTTCTGGGCGTCACCGTAGGGAACGTTGACGTACTTGACGCTCACCTTGGGGTGCTTGGCGGTGAACGCCTCGGCGATCTTCTGGAAGGACGCCTTCTCGGCGTCGTTCGAGGTGTCCCACCACGTGACCGTGCCGGAGAGCTCCCCGTCGGCCTTGGCTCCGCCGTTGCCGTCCTTGGTGTCACCGCCGCAAGCCGTCGCCGCGAGCGCCAGAGCCGCGACCAGCGCGGTGGCCGCTATGCCACGCCGCATATGAACTCCTTCGATGATCCCGGCCGCGCCTCGCGGTCCCGAGTTGCCGAGAACGTAACAAGCCTGAAAGCCGTCCGAAAGAGCTTGCGGCAATTTTCTGCAAGAAGGGCTGATCGTTACATCCGTGTGTCCGTACGGTTGCCGCAGCTTGCTGTTAGTTCGAACCCTCTTCGACCGTCCGGGCCCGCAACCAGGGGGCGTGTACCGGCGTTGACCCGATATGACCCACGAGTTGACCGCCTCCCGGCTTGCAAGCGCTTCCAGCAACGCCACCGCGAGCGGCGGCTGGTGGCGCGATGCCGTCATCTACCAGGTGTACGTACGCTCCTTCGGGGACAGCGACGGCGACGGCGTCGGGGACCTGCGCGGGGTCCGCGAGCGCCTCCCCCACCTGGCCCGGCTCGGGGTCGACGCCGTGTGGCTGACCCCCTTCTACGTCTCCCCCCAGGCCGACGGCGGATACGACGTGTCCGACTACCGGGCCGTCGACCCCCTCTTCGGGGACCTCTCCGACGCCGACGACCTCGTCCGCGCCGCCCGCGCGCTCGGCCTGCGCGTCCTCGTGGACGTGGTCCCGAACCACACCTCCGAGCAGCACCCCTGGTTCCGCGAGGCACTGGCCTGCGCCCCCGCGGGCCCCGCCCGCGCCCGCTACCACTTCCGGCCGGGCCGGGGTCCCGCGGGCGCCGAGCCCCCCAACGACTGGGAGTCGGTCTTCGGCGGCCCGGCCTGGACCCGGACCCCCGACGGGGAGTGGTACCTCCACCTCTTCGCGCCCGAGCAGCCCGACCTCAACTGGGAGCATCCCGAGGTCGCCGAGGAGTTCGCCTCCGTCCTGCGCTTCTGGCTCGACCTCGGCGTCGACGGCTTCCGCGTGGACGTGGCCCACGGCATGGTCAAAGCCCCCGGGCTGCCGGACATCGGCCGCGGCGCGCAGGCCACGCTGATCGGCACCGAGCCGCTCCCCTTCTTCGATCAGGACGGCGTCCACGAGATCCACCGCTCCTGGCGCCGGCTGCTCGACTCCTACGAGGGCCCGCGCATCGGGGTCGCCGAGGCCTGGGCGCCCAGCTCGCAGCGGCTCGCGCTGTACGTGCGGCCCGACGAGCTGCACCAAGCCTTCAACTTCCGCTTCCTGAACTGCCCGTGGGACCCGGAAGCGATGCGCACCGTCGTCGACGAGTCGCTGGCGGCCACCGCCTCGGTCGGTGCGCCGACCACGTG
>NZ_JAGGOW010000225.1 GCF_018614135.1 Streptomyces sp. ISL-66 | reverse complement strand
GTCGACGGCCCGGCGGGGAGCGCGCCCAGGGGCAGCCCGTGCGGACCGGACGCGTTGGCCGGGCCGGCGGTATCGGGCGCGTCGGCGTGCGGCAGGTGGCCGCGCGCGGGCACGTCGGAATCCTGCGGGCCGACCGACACGCACGAGACGCAGCCGGCACTCGTGAGGAGTGCGAGGAGGGAGAGGGGCAGGACCCGGCGTAACTGCATCGGACCACCATGCCGCACGGGCGGCCCCGGCCGGAGCCGCGTTCACGCGTGTGGGCGGGGGCGCGGGATGTCGGGGGCAGACCCGGAGCGGGTCGTGGATACTCCGCGGACGCTGCCGAATCGGTTCGGCAAGGTCACCCTGATCGTTTCTGCCGCGACGGGTGGTTTCACCGGTCCGGGAGGGCGCGTGCGTGGACGGGGGTGGACGGGACGGGGAATGCGCCGCGGCGCTCGGAACTTCTGCCCCATCACCTCTTCCTCAGCCACCGGCACCGGCACCGGCACCGGACCCGCGCCGGTCACCGGCGGCGCGTCCGGTGCCTCTGCTGCCTCGGGTACCCCTGCTAGCTCGGGCACGTCCGGTACCGGCGGCGGCCCGGGCGGCGGTTTCGCCCTGACCGGCGCCGGTTTGACGGTGCCGCCGGTGATCGGCGGTGATCGGCGGCGCCGTCGCCCGGGCCGCCGGTACCGGTATCGTGCTGGTCGTCCGGCGGCGCAGGACCTGACCGGCGGGGTGGGCCCCGGCACCGCCGCGCCGGCCCCCTGCCCGCCGGGAGACGACCGTGTCCCCTGACCCCGATGAGAGCGGCACCTTGCCCGACGACCGGCTGCTCGTACGCCCCTACATCGCCCCCTCGGTCCAGCCGGAGGGGCCGACCGCGCTCGCCTGGCCGCAGACCGGTCCGGTCTCCGTGGCGGCTCAGCTCGCGACTCCTTCCGCCGGATCAGAACGCCCGCCTTCGGCCCCGGGCTCGGCCCCGGCCGCGCCTGCGTCCCCGTCCCGGGCCGCGACGACGTTCGCGGCCGCGACGGCCACCCCGTCCACTTCCGCGTCCACCTCCGCCGCTTCCCCGTCCGCTTCCCCGCCCGGCCCCCCCACCGTTGCCGACCGGCGCTCGGTGGCGGGCGGCCGGCTCCCGTTCGTGGCACTCGCGCTGCTCGCGCTCGCCGCTGCGGGGGCCCTGGCCTGGCTGCTGCACGAGCCGGACGAGGAACGGCCGCGCGCCGTGGCTCCGCCCGGCCTGTCCGTACCCGTACTGCCGGCGCGCAGCCCGGGCGCGGGAGAGGAGCCCGCGCCGAGCGGGGATTCCGTGGGGGCGACCGCGCCGACCGCGCCGACCGGGGCGGCACCGACGCGGGCCACGACGGCCTCGCCCACCCCTGGTCCGTCGGGCGCGAGCCGGGGCGCCAAGCCGTCCGCCCCGTCCGGCGGCGCGCAGCCGTCGTCGGACGGGGACGGGACCTTGCGTCCGGGGGACCGCGGGCCCGAGGTGCGCGCCCTGCAGGAACGGCTCTACGCGCAGGGGTTCACGTACGTCTCGCTCAGCGGTGTCTACGACGAACAGACGCGGCGCGGCGTCTTCCAGCTCCAGCGGGACCGGAGCATCAAGGGCGACCCGCAGGGTGTCTACGGTCCGGCCACCCGGGCCGCCTTCGGGAGCGGCGGCTGAGGCGAGGGGGGCGGACCGGCGGGGGAGCGGAGCAGGCAGGACCGGGCCGCGCCCGGCCGGGTCCTCGCGGCTCCGCTCAGCGCCCGCCGGAGACGCGGAGCACGGTCCCGGTCGTATAGGCGGCGTCGGGGGACATCAACCAGGCGATGGCCGCGGCCACTTCCTCGGGCTGCCCGGCCCGACCGAGCGGGATCTCGGCGGCAGCCAGCGCGGGGCGGTCCGGATCTCCCATGGCGGCGTGCATATCGGTCTCGATGATGCCGGGCGCCACCGCGTTGACCCGGATGCCGTGCGGCCCGAGCTCCTTGGCCAGTCCCAGGGTCAGGGTGTCGGTCGCGGCCTTGGTCGCCGCGTAGTGGACGTAGCGGCCGGGGCTCCCGAGGGTGGCGGCCGCGGAGGAGACGTTGACGATCGTCCCGCCGCCGGACGCGGCCATGTCCCGGGCGGCGCGGCGGCAGCAGAGCAGGTACCCGAAGAGGTTCACGTCTACCACGCGGCGCAGGTCCTCGATCCGGACGTCGGCGAGCCGCCCCGGGGCGCCGGTCACCCCGGCGTTGTTGACCAGGCCGTTCACGGTTGCGAACTCGGCCCCGGCGAGGTCGAAGAGGCGCTCGACGCCGCACTCCTCGGAAGTGTCCGCGCGCACGGTCACGCACCGGGCACCGGCCGCCCGGACGCGCTCGGCGGTGGCCTCGGCGGCCGCATCGTCGTGGAGGTAGCCGAGTACGAGGTCGTGCCCGTCGGCGGCGAGCCGCACGCAGGTGGCGGCGCCGATCCCGCGGCTGCCTCCGGTGACGACGGTGACCGGACGACGTGACATATGAGCCTCCTGTGAAACGCAATACCGATGTCGTGCCCGAGCCCATGATCGCCGCCCGCGTGAACGTCCACCGTCCCGGGGGTCCGTGCGTGCCCGCTCCCGCCCGCCCCCGCCTCACGGCCGCTCCGCGCCCACCGAGCCCCCGCCGTACCCGAGGGAAGGGCGGAGGCTAGCACCAGGAAAAGTGGTGGACCAGCGGAAATGGCGGCCGCAGAGTGGCTGTTGCCGGTACCGGACGCCGTCACCCACTCCAGTACTCCGACTCTCCGCGGTTCTCCGCGGTTCTCCGCGCGCGTTCGCGACCTTCCGCGGCTCTCCGCGACTCTTTCCGACACTCCGAGGAGCTCCACCATGTCGACCTTGCGGGTCACCGCCGAAAAGCTCACCGTCCATCCGCACCCGAACGCCGACGCGTTGGAGCTGGCGCAGGTGGGTCTCTACCGGGCCGTCGTCGCCAAGGGCGCCTACCGCACGGGCGACCACGCGCTCTACATACCCGAACAGGCCGTACTCTCGGCCGCCTTGATCGAGGAGCTCGGGCTGACCGGCCGTCTCGCGGGCGCGGGGGCGAACCGGGTCAAGGCCGTCCGGCTGCGCGGCGAACTGTCCCAGGGCTTGGTCTGCCGGCCGAGCGCGCTGGCCGGCCTGGACCTCGCGCGGGCGGCCGAGGAGGGCGTGGACTTCGCGGAGCTGCTCGGCATCACCAAATGGGTTCCGCCGGTCCCGACGACCATGAACGGAGACGTCGAGGCCGCCGCCGAGCTGCTGCCGTGGGTGGACATCGAGAACCTCCAGCGGTACCCGGGCATCCTGGAGCCCGGCGAGCCGGTCGTCCTCACCGAGAAACTCCACGGCACCGCCTGCCTGTTGACGTACGTCGTCGAGGGCGGCCGGGTACTGGTCTCCTCCAAGGGGTTCGGGTCCAAGGGGTTGGCGCTCAAGGAGGACGAGCGCAATGTCTACTGGCGGGCCGTACGCGGCCACGGCGTGCCCGAGGCCGCCGCGCGGCTGGCGGCGCGGCTCGGGGCGACCCGCGTCGGCGTCTTCGCCGAGGTCTACGGCCAGGGCGTCCAGGACCTGGCGTACGGAGTCGACGTACGGACGGCGGAGGCACCGCCCGGATACGCCGTCTTCGACGTCTCCGCCGAGATCGACGGGCAAGTGCGGTGGCTGGACCCCGCCGAGGTCTTCGCCGAGGGTGAACTCCCGCTGGTTCCGAGGCTGTTCGAGGGCCCCTACGACCTCGATACGGTCCTGGAGTGGGCGAGCGGCCGGGAGACCGTGTCCGGGCGGGCCCTGCACCTGCGCGAGGGCGTCGTCATCCGCCCGGCGGTCGAGCGCTACAGCCCGGTCGTCGGCGGCCGCGCCATCGCGAAGGCGGTCAGCCCCGCCTATCTGACGCGCAAGGGCGGCACGGAGTACGAGTGAGCGCGCGATCGGGCACCCGGCCGACCTGGCCGGATGCCCGAAGCCGACCTGCTCTCCCGCGCGCCGAGGGCGCGGACACGCCCGCCTGGCCTCGGCCGCGCCGGATGCGTGGGATGCGGGGTGACGTGCCGGACGTGCGAGACGTACTGGATGAGTCGTGCGATGTCGACGGGGGAACCGGCGGCGGGTCGCTCACGCCTCACGGGCAGTGTGAAAGGCGGTCGTCGCGATCTGGACGAAGGAGCGGAGCAGGGGGTTGGTGTCGCCCCGGTTCCACGCCACGACCACGCGGCTCAGCGGCATGTCGATCAGTGGCACCACGGCCAGCCCCTCCCCGGGCTCGTGGTCCAGGAGGGTCATGCCGACGGTGCCGTTCCAGAGGACGGCTTGCCGGCATTCCTGGACGGCGCGCACCACCGGGCCCTCGCGGGCCTCCCCGCCGTTCCAGTACGACTGCCAGGAGGGGTCGGTGTCCTCCGGAAACAGGAACCAGCGGCGGTCGGACAGTTCGGCCAGCCGCAGACCGTCGCGGCGGGCCAGCGGATCGTCCGCGCGCAGCAGCGCCCCCACCGGGTCGGCGCGCAGCGCGTGCACGGTCAGACCGGTCTCGTCGAACGGGCCCCGGGTCAGGGCGACATCGACCAGCCCGGCCCGCAATCCGCAGGTGGGGTCGGTCAGATCGGTCTCGCGGACGCGCACCTCGACGCGCGGGTGCCGCCGGCGGTAGGCGTCGGCCAGCCGGGTCACGCGCACGTCGGTGCTGTCGCCCAGGAGGCCGACGGTGAGCGTCGCGGCGCCGGCCGCGGCCGCCACGCGCACGCGTACCCGGTCGGCCCGGTCGAGCAGCGCGCGCGCCTCGTCGAGCAGTACCGCTCCCACCGGGGTGAGCGCGACACCGGCGGACGACCGGTCGAACAGCGTGGCGCCGAGCTCGGTTTCCAGCTGCTTGATCGCCCGGCTCAGTGGCGGCTGGCTCATGTGCAGGCGGGAGGCGGCCCGTCCGAAGTGGAGTTCCTCGGCGACCGCCACGAAATAGCGCAGCGTCCGTAGCTCCATGGCGCAACGATACCCGTACGGTATCGACCTCTCGGAACGGGTCTTGGACAGCCGTAGTGCCCCGGCGGTGGAATCGGAGCATGAACGTCGCGTACTGGATCGTTGCCGGTCTGCTCGCTCTCTTCTACCTCTACGGGGGCGGGGTGAAGGTGGTCCGGAGCCGTGAGGGGCTCCGGCCGATGATGGCCTGGGTGGACAGCACGCCCATGCCGGCCGTCCGGGCCATCGGGGTCATCGAGGTGCTCGGCGCCATCGGGCTGGTCCTTCCGCCGCTGACGGGCATCGCGCCCTGGCTGGCCCTGGCCGCCGCGATCGGCTTCGTGGTGCTCCAGATCGGCGCGACCGGGGTCCACCTGAGCCGGGGGGACCGCGAGATCGGCCTCAACGCCTCGCTCCTGCTCGCCGCGGCCGCGACCGTCTGGTTGGCGACGGCCCGGCTGTGACTCCGGCCCTGGGTGGGCCGGCCCGGGACGGGCCGGCGCGATGCCTCCCGGCCGTCCAAGCCCCCGTCGCGTACGGCTCGGCCGGTTTCCGCGCGTTGACAGTCGATCCAGTGCACCGGGATCATCTGGGCACGACATATGGGAGAGCGCTCTCCAGGCGTCCCGGGCGGCTTGCGCGAAGGTGTGGTGGACAGGTGGACCTGCACGGCAGTGACGTGGAACGACTGGCGGACAAGCTGGATCCCGTACGGCGGGTGCGGTTGCTGACCGGAGCCGATACCTGGCGGACCCGGGCCGAACCGGACGTCGGACTGGGGGAGATGGTCTTCTCCGACGGACCGGCCGGGGTGCGCGGGCCCGGCTGGGACGAACGCTCCACCTCGGCCCTGCTGCCCTCGCCCACCGCCCTCGGCGCGCTCTGGGACGAGGAGCGGGTCCGCCGGCTCGGCCGGATCCTCGGGGACGAGGCCCGCCGCAAGGGGGTCCACGTCCTCCTCGCTCCCACGCTCAACCTGCACCGCAGCCCGCTCGCCGGGCGCCACTTCGAGTGCTTCGCCGAGGACCCGCTGCTCGCGGGGCGTACGGGGGCGGCCCTCATCGGCGGCATCCAGTCACGGGGGGTGGCCGCGACCGCGAAACACTACGTCGCCAACGACTCGGAGACCGAGCGGCTGACCCTCGACGTGCGGCTCGACGAACGGGTGCTGCGGGAGCTGTACCTCGCGCCCTTCGAGGCCGCCGTCCGGGCCGGTGCGTGGCTCGTCATGTCGGCGTACAACAAGGTCAACGGCGCGACCATGAGCGAGAGTTCCCTGCTCGCCGAACCGCTGAAGGGGGAGTGGGGCTTCGACGGCGTGGTCGTCTCCGACTGGGGCGGCGTGCGCTCCACCGTGGCCTCGGCCCTCGCCGCGCAGGACCTCGCGATGCCGGGCCCCGGCGGGCCGTGGGGAGAGGCACTGCTGGAGGCGGTGGAGAGCGGCCGGGTCCCGGCCGAGGCGGTGGAGCACAAGGTGCGCAGGCTACTGCGCCTCGCCGCCCGCGTGGGAGCACTCGAAGGCCCCCGGGCCGCCCCTGACCCCCTCGACGGCGACGGCGACGGCGGCGGCGAGG
>NZ_JAGGOW010000224.1 GCF_018614135.1 Streptomyces sp. ISL-66 | reverse complement strand
GCCGGGCGGTCGGCCTGCGGCCGCCGACGACGACGGTGGTCCGGGCGTCGGCGCAGGCGTCGAGGACGCGGTCGAGGAGGGGGCGGCCGCCGACGAGGAGGCCGGGCTTGTCGGCCCCGCCGAGCCGCCGCGCGGCGCCGCCGGCCAACACGATGGCGTCGTAGGTCATGCCCTTGAGTATGCGGGGGCCACATTGCGGATGGGTTCCCTGGTGTACCGCGTACCCACGGCCGCGCCGTGAGGCCCTCCCGTCGCCCGCGCCCGCGCCCGCGCCCCCGCGCTCGGAACGGCTTCGGGGCCGCTCCGACCGTGAGGTGGGAGCGGCCCCGAAGGGGGTTGGGGTGGTGGCGGGGCTTACAGGTACGGGCCGGAACGGATCGCGCCGTGGGCGCCGTCCTCGTCGTCCTCGTGGGAGGAACCCGGCGGGAGGGCGCGGCGCATCTGTTCCAGCTGCGCCCGCGCCGCCATCTGCTGCGCGAACAGGGCCGTCTGGATGCCGTGGAACAGGCCTTCCAGCCAGCCCACCAACTGGGCCTGGGCGATCCGCAGTTCCGCCTCGGAGGGGATGGCCTCCTCCGTGAAGGGGAGGGAGAGCCGCTCCAGTTCCTCCACCAGCTCGGGAGCCAGACCGTCCTCCAGCTCCTTCACCGACGCGGCATGGATGTCCTTGAGACGGACCCGGCTGGCCTCGTCCAGAGGCGCGGCGCGGACCTCTTCCAGGAGTTGCTTGATCATGCTGCCGATCCGCATGACCTTGGCGGGCTGTTCGACCATCTCCGTCACCGGGACCTCGCGCGACTCGTCATCGGCGCCGCCGACCGCCGTCCCGTCCTGTCCCACGATCAATACGTGCGGGGACGGGGGACTGTCCTGCGACCGTTCACTCCTCGGCATCTCCATGCCGTCATTCTCTCGCACACCTTCGCTTTCACACGGTGTGCCCCCGCACAGGCGTGATCCACCCTGCGCGGAGGCACCAACATCCGTATCCGGCATCCGTCGGGAGCGTCCGTCAGACCTCGCGGCGGGCCAGCGCCCCGCTCGAACGCGTGACCAGGGCCGCCAGCAGGGCCGCGCCCACCGGGACCGCGACCAGCAGACCGGCCAGCGTCGCCCACGGCACCTCGACCGGAATGTACGGCACGCGCTCCGAGGCCGCCGCGTAGCCGTTCTCGATGCCGTTGCGGACCAGATCGGCCGCGGCCCGCCGCTCGGTGAGCCGCAGTCCGACCGCCGGCAGGATCCCGGCCGCCGAGCCGAGGACGACGCCCATCAGGGCGACCACCCCGCACTGGAAGCCGCTGAGCGTGCGCCGCACCCGGGGTGCCGCGCCGACCGCCGCCAGGGTCTTCAGATCGGCCTCGGCGTCCGCCTGGGCCAGTCCGGTGGCGATGCCGGCCGCGCCGATGGTGACCAGGCCCGCGAAGATGCTCAGCGCGAGCATGACCAGGCTGTCGTCGCCCTCGTAGCCCTTCTCGATGCGCACCGAGGCGTCGACGCCCAGTTGGTCCAGGGTTCCGTCCAGCCGCTGGCGCTGCTTCGAGCTCGCCTCCCCGTCGAGGGTGAAGTAGGAGCCGAGCGGGGCGGTGATCAGGCCCGCGCTCTTCGCGGCCGAGGGCGGCAGGACCAGCTCCAGGCCGTATCCCTTCACCGAGTCGGCCAGCTGGTAGGCGGCGAACACCTTGTCGTCGCCCGGCGGGTGCTCACCGGGCGGGAGGTCCTGCACGGGGGCGTCCGTGTTGGGGATCAGCCGGACGGTGACCTTGTCGTGCTGCACGTTCTGCTTGGAGAAGGAGACGGCCTTGCCGGCCTTCAGGGCGGACACCGCACCGGGATCGGTCACGGCCAGGACGGACAGCAGCTTCTCGTCGGCGACGACGACGGAAGCCTGGATGCCGAACGGGTTGTCCTTGCACCGCCAGTCGTTGCGCAGCTCCTTGCGCTGTTCCAGGGTGAAGGAGCTGGGGCCGTTCGCGGCCGTGTAGAGGGGGCAGCGCTGGTCCTTCGGAATGATGATCTCGGCCTGCCCGCAGCCCGGGGCGGAGGAGTACGGGGAGCAGCCCTGCTTGCCGACGGCGATCCGTTCCACGTCGGCCCGTACGTCCAGCGGGAGCTCCTTGGACAGGGCGTCGCGCATGGCGGGCACGTCCCGGTAGGCGGAGCTGTCGTTGGTCTCCATGAGCCCGGCGCCGTAGGGCAGGCGGGCCTCGTACTCGTAGCGCGCCTGGACTTCCCTGCTGTGCTGGTACGTCGCCACCCCGACGGTGCCGGCGACGGCGGCCAGTACGGCGGCCACGGCCGGGGCCGTACGCCCCCGGTTGCGCACGGCGTCGCGCAGCGCGAGCCGGGGCGACAGCGGCAGCCACCGCCCGATCCGCCCGAACAGGCCGACCAGGACGGGGGTGAGGGCGACGATGCCGAGCTCGGCGATGGCGCTGCCGCCCGCGACGACGGTGGTGCCCATCTTGGAGACCGAGCCGTACAGGGCGATGGCGGCGCCGCCCGCGATGGCGAGGACGCCGAGGACGGGCAGCACGCGGTTGGCCCGGCGCACGCCGCGACGGCCGGTGAGCGAGGCGAGCACGGTCTGCCGGGAGGCGGTGACGGCCGGGGCGATGGCGGCCAGCAGTCCGGTCAGGACGGCGAGCAGGCCGATGCCGAGGAGTTCCAGCGGGCGGACGTCGAAGCCGCCGAAACGCTTGCCGATGGTCTCCTCCAGCACCGGCCGGAGCCCGAGGGTGAGCCCCACGCCGATGACGGTGCCGACGACGGCGGCCGCGGCGCCGATGACGAGGCCGCCGGAGAGCACGATGGCCCGGATGTGCCGCCGGTCACCGCCGTTGGCACCGACGAGGCCGAGCTGGCGGCGCGAGCGCCGGGCACCGACCGCGAAGGCGGGCCCGGCCAGCAGGCAGATCTCCAGCATGGCGAGGCCGACGACGGTGGAGAGGATGGCGACCTCGGTGGCCCCGAGGACCGAGCTGGTGTCCCACGCGTTCTTGGGCTCCTGCTGGTAGAGCGGGACCTCGGAGTCGGCCGGCGGGTGGAGCAGGACGGTGCGGGACTCGACGACGAAGGACTTGGCGTTGGCCTCCTTGACCATGTTCCACGTGAAACCTTCGCCGCCGACCTTCACCAGGTAGGAGTACTCGGCATGGACCCCGGTGCTGCCGGCGCTCTGCAGGACCCGGTCGAGCGGGGCGATCAGGCTCCCGGGCGGGGCGAGCAGTTGGGCCGCCTTGAGCTCGTCGGGCATCTCGTAAGCGCCGACGATCTTGTACGAGGCGGTCGACCCGCGCGGGGTGACCGTGGAGCCGACGAAGTAACCGGAGGCTTCCAGGAAGGCGTTGGTGGCGATGACCTCGCCCGCCGCCCGCGGCAGCCTGCCGCGCTCCAGCGTCAGCAGCCCCTTCGTGAGCGGGCTGGCCGTGTCCAGTTCGCGCAGCTCGGCGTCGAGGATCCCGTACCGGGTACGGACCTTGGCGTAGGCGTGGCCGTCCGAGACGGCCTGGGCGCCGGGCGGCAGCTCCGGCGCGGTCTCCTCGGTGCGCTTGCCTCCGGTGGTCGCGTCGTACTTGTCGTACCCGCCGACCGGTGCGTAGGTCTTCGCGTCCGGCCGCTGGTAGATGGCCGCGCCCATGTGTGAGCGGCGCATCTTCGCGTCGGTGGCGCCGAGCAGCCGGTCCATGCTCTGCTCACCGGTCAGTTGGGAGCTGCGCACGGTGAGGTCGGCGGCGCTCACGCCGACGATCGGCAGGGCGATCATGGCGAGGACGAGGACGCTGCGGCCCTTCGAGCGCCAGGCGTCACGGCGGGCTATCCGGATCGCCGCGATCCACGAGTGGTACCAAGCGATCACTGGTTGGCCGCCTGCCCGGTGAGCAGGGAGTCGGCGTGGCTGCGCAGGGTCTCGTCGACGACGCTGCCGTCGCGCAGGAACACCACGCGGTCGGCCCAGGCCGCGAAGCGCGGCTCGTGCGTCACCAGGATCCCGGCCGCGCCCGCCTCGCAGCGCGAGCGCAGCAGGGCGAGCACGGATTCCCCGGTCTCGGAGTCGAGGGCGCCGGTCGGCTCGTCGGCGAGGACGAGGCGGCGGTCTCCGACGAGGGCGCGGGCGATGGCCACGCGCTGCTGCTGACCCCCGGACATCTCGTCGGGGAAGCGGTCGGCGAGCTGGGCCAGGCCCATCTCCTCCAGGGCGGCCAGCGCGGAGCCGCGGGCCTTGCGGGCGGATGTCCCGTCGAGTTCGCGGGGCAGCGCGACGTTCTCGGCCGCGGTGAGCGCCGGGATCAGGTTGTAGTCCTGGAAGACGTACCCGATGCTGCGGCGGCGCAGCGCGGCCAGCTGTCGGCGGTTGGCGGTGGTGATGTCGGTGCCTTCGACGATCACCCGGCCGCTGGTGGGCTGGTCGAGGCCGCCGGCGAGGGTGAGCAGCGTGGACTTGCCGGAGCCGGAGGGGCCCATGACGGCGACGAGTTCGCCGGGGTACACGGAGAGGTTGATCCCGCGCAGGGCGTGCACTTCGGTGGCGCCGCTGCCGTGCGTGCGCACGAGTCGGTCCAACTGCAATACGGGCTGGTCAGGCATGGTGAGTCCCCCCTGGGACGTGGAGCGGTGTTCAGCCCCGCCGCGCTCGGGCGGTGCGGGGCAGCCGGTCGGTGGTCGAGGTGGTCGGGGCTCCGGTGCCGCCCTCGGGCGGCTCGGCTTCGGCAGGTGCGAGCTGACCGCTCGCCGAAAGCCGTACGAGCCTGGTTTCGCAGTGGTCGAGCCACCGGGCCTCGGCTTCGGTCTGGAAGATCAGCTGTTCCAGGACCAGCAGCCAGGCGAGGTCGTCGCGTTCGCTGCCGCGCCCGCTGTCGATGGCCGCGAGGGCCTGGGCCTTGAGCCGGGTGTAGTCCTGCATGGCCTGGACGGTGGCGTGCCGCTGGGACTGGATGACGGCGCGGATGTCCACGTTGGGCGCGCCGACGGCCATGGCCAGCTTGATGGCGAGCTCGTCCCGTGGCGGGTTGGCCCGGTCGACGGGGCGCTCGTACCACTCGCGCAGTTCGCGGCGCCCGGTGTCGGTGATGGCGTAGAGGGTGTGCCCCGCCGGGTCCTCGCCGCCGGGTGCGACGAGCCCGTCGCGCTCCAGGCGCGCGAGGGTGGTGTACACCTGCCCGACGTTGAGCGGCCAGGTGGATCCGGTACGGGATTCGAATTCGGTGCGCAGTTGGGAGCCGTACCGGGGGCCCCGTTCCAGCAGGGCGAGGAGGCCGTGGCGGATCGACATACTCAGTATGTATACCGAGTATGTACTCCACCGCAACCACCTTGAGGCCTACGTCGAAAGGGGGAGGGGCCGATCCCGTCCGCCTCAGGAGGGAGCTAGCGCCCCCGGCGCAGCCGCATGCCCATGTAGCCGAGACCCAGTCCCATCAGGGCGAATCCCGTTCCGAGGGGCAGTATGTGCGCGGCCAGGTCGGCGGCCCGCTCGTTCGGCTCCGTACCGAGCACGCTGATCGCGGCGGGGGCGGAGGGCGTCGCCGGGACCGGAAGGGCGGGCTCGGTGTGCGGGCGGACCGGGACGGGCCGCGCCGCGACCACGACCTCGGGATTGGGGGGCTCGGTCGCGGGCCGCCCGGGGCGCTCGCGCCCGGCCCCGGCGGCGCTTCCGGCCAGCTCCTCGAACACTTGGTCCGCCCGGTCCACCTGGTCCACCTGGTCCGCCCGGTCCGTTCGCGCCGCGGCCGCATGCGCGGGACGCGCGGCGTGCGGAGCGTGCGCGGCGTACGGGCCCGGCGGGGCGGTGCAGACCCGGGCGCTCGCGGGCGCCGCGATCAGCAGTGCGGCGGTCGCCATCGCTGCCCCGGTGGTCCAGCGCAGCGCACGGGCGTATGTCACGGACTCAGATTTACATAACCGGACAAACCTGGCATTCCGTACGGGCCGTACGGGTCGTACGAGCTGCGGATCCTGCGCCTACTCCGGCAGCGTCACTCCGGGTCGCCGGTGGAGATCCACAGGGTGAAGGTGGTGTTCTTCGGATCGATCTTCGCGCCGCCGGCGGGCTGCTGCTCGACGACGGTCCCCTCGCCGTAGACCGCCTCGTCCCGGGGCTTCTCCTCGTACTTCCAGCCGGCCGCCCGGATGCAGGCCTTCACCGAGACCATGTTGATGTACCGGAAGTCCGGCGCCTGCACCTTGGTCGCGTCGCTGAAGTCCTTCGAGGGCTCCTTGCACTTGGCCGGGTCGATCGTGCGCGAGAGGTCCGGCCCCTTGTGCCCGGCCTTCGCCGAGCCGGAGGCCGAGGACGAGGAGGACGGGGACGTGGGGCCGGCCTTGTCCTTGCCGTCGTCGCCCAGCTTCAGCGCGGCGACCAGCCCGCCGACGGCCAGCAGCGCCACCACGACGGCGCCGACCACGAGCGGGGTGTTCTTCTTCGCGGCGCCCCCGCCGACGGATCCCTGCCCGCCCTGCGGGGAGATCGTGTAGGGCGGCGGGGTCGCCGGCCCGAAGGGCTGCGGGGTCTGGTGCTGCTGCGGGTACCCGTACGAGCCCGGCGCGGGGGTCTGCGGCGCGGGCGCCGGAGTCGGCGCGTACGCGTACGGCGCCTGGGTCTGCGGCACCTGGTACGGCTGCTGCACCGAGTGCGGCGGTGCCTGGAGGGCCGAGTCCACCGGCGGGAACACCGCCGAGCCGAGCCCGGCGCCGCTGGTGGCCGGGTGCGAGCCGGGGACGATGACCGGGGCCCCGGTGTGACCGGAGCCCGCCACCCGCGCGACCTCGTCGAGCATGGCCGCGGCGGTGGGGAAACGCTCGTTCGGGTTCTTCTTCAGGGCCCGCGCCACCAGCGCGTCCATGGCCGGGGTGACCGAGCGGTTGATGGAGGACGGCGTGACCGGCTCCTCCTGCACGTGCGCGTACGCCATGCCCAGCGCCGAGTCCGCGATGAAGGGGACCCGCCCGGTCAGCAGCTCGAAGAGCATGATGCCGACCGAGTACAGGTCGGAGCGGGCGTCCACGGCCCGCCCGAGCGCCTGCTCGGGGGAGAGGTACTGCGGGGTGCCGACGACCATGCCGGTCTGCGTCATCGAGGTGACCCCCGACTGCATGGCCCGCGCGATGCCGAAGTCCATCACCTTGACCACGCCGCGCCGCGTCATCATCACGTTGCCCGGCTTGATGTCGCGGTGGACCAGGCCCATCTCGTGGCTGCTCTCCAGAGCCGCCAGCACGTCGGCCGTCACCTTCAGCGCCTTGTCGGCAGGCATGGCCCCGTACTGCCTGATGTCGCCGTCGAGGACGGAGCCGAGCGGCTGCCCCTCGACGTACTCCATGACGATGTACGGCATGACCGACCCGTCGGCCACGGACGGGTCGGCGAAGGAGACGACTCCTTCGCCGGTGTCGAAGACGGAGACGATGTTGGTGTGCGACAGTTTCGCTACAGCCTGGGCCTCGCGGCGGAAGCGCTCGCGGAAGGACTGCTCGCGCCCGAGCTCGCTGTGCAGGGTCTTGATCGCGACCTGCCGGTCGAGCGCGGAGTCGTAGGCGAGATAGACGGACGCCATGCCGCCCTCGCCGAGCAAATCCCGTAGCTGGTAACGGCCACCGGCAAGAGAGCCGCCCGCGTACTGGCCCTGAGTGCCGTCCTGGCTCATGACTGTTGCTTCCCCTCGGGATGTGTCCCTACGCGTCTGGCTGAGCGCATGTCGCGCCCAGTCTGCCGGAGGGCAAGCACACGTCAAGCCAGGTTCCCGTTCCGTGACCACACGGCCGCCGGGGTACGCGTCCGAACGGCGACCGGTTCCGAGGCTGTAGCGTTCGTCGGAGCAGACGATGAGGACCTACCGCTGAGCGGCGGCACGAGACGGACGACGGCGAGGACTGATGGCACCCGAACCCGAGGGAAGCGGCGCCGGGATGGCTGAGGGTCCTGAGCACTGGGGCGCCGGCGGGCTGGTGGGAGACGGCCGTTACCGGCTGACCCACCGTCTGGGACGCGGCGGCATGGCCGAGGTCTTCGCCGCCGAGGACGTCCGCCTCGGCCGGACCGTCGCCGTCAAACTCCTGCGCCCCGACCTCGCCGAGGACCCGGTGTCCAAGGCCCGCTTCACGCGCGAGGCGCAGTCGGTCGCCGGCCTCAACCACCATGCCGTCGTCGCCGTGTACGACTCGGGCGAGGACCGGGTCGGCCCGAGCGTCGTCCCCTACATCGTCATGGAACTGGTCGAGGGCCGCACCATCCGCGAGCTGCTGCTCAGCGCCGAGGCCCCGGGCCCCGAGCAGGCGCTCATCATCACGGCGGGCGTCCTCGAAGCGCTCGCGTACTCGCACCAGCACGGCATCGTCCACCGTGACATCAAGCCCGCCAACGTGATCATCACGGAGACCGGCGCGGTCAAGGTGATGGACTTCGGCATCGCGCGCGCCCTGCACGGCGCGCAGTCGACGATGACCCAGACCGGCATGGTCATGGGCACGCCGCAGTACCTCTCGCCCGAACAGGCCCTCGGCAAGGCGGTGGACCACCGCTCCGACCTGTACGCGACGGGCTGTCTGCTCTACGAACTCCTCGCGCTGCGGCCCCCCTTCACCGGCGAGACCCCGCTGTCGGTGGTCTACCAGCACGTGCAGGACGCGCCGGTCCCGCCCTCGCAGCTGCCGGAGGGCCAGCACATCCCGCAGGAGCTCGACGGGCTCGTCATGCGCTCCCTCGCCAAGGACCCGGACGACCGGTTCCAGAGCGCCGAGGAGATGCGCGGGCTGGTCCAGTACGCCCTGCAGATGCTGCACGACCAGGGGCCGAACACCGGCACCTGGAACACAGGCCCGGTCACCATGGCCCTACCGCACGGGCGCGGCCCCTCGCAGACCACGGCGATGCCGATGCCCGGCCAGGGCCAGGGCCAGTACCGCTCGCCCTCCTCGACCTCGCAGTTCCATCAGCCGATGGTGGCGCCGCTGAACCCGGACGACGGCTCCGCCTTCCCCGGCGGCGGCGGCCAGGGCGGTCCGGGCGGGCCCGGCGGCGGTTACGACGGCTACGACGGCTACGACGACCGCTCCGGCGGCGGCCGCTGGAAGCTGTGGCTGTTCGCGGTCCTCGCCGTGGTCGCGGTCGCGGCGGGCGTGGCGTACGCGGTCAACAGCGGCACCAAGAAGGGCGGCGGCGGCGATCCGCAGACGCCCCCGACGGTGATCTCCTCGTCCGCCTCCTCGGGCGGCGCTTCGAGCAGCCCGCCGGCGCGCAGCACGCCGCCGACCAAGTCGGTGCCGGAAACCACGTACTCGTACGACAACTCGCCGCTGCCGACCCGGAGCAAGTACACCCCGAGCTACTCGCCGCCGACTTCGCCCTCCGCGTCGCGTTCGCCGTCGAACTCGTCCTCGCCGACCAGCACCAAGTCGGCTTCGCCGGGCCCGACGAAGCCCTCGTCGACGGTCTCTCCGGAGCCGGGCGGGCGGGGCTCCGAGGATTAGACCGGCGGACGCGGCCGGCGGCTGCGGCCGCCGACGCGACCGGCCGGGGGTAACCCTGAGTAATGCGAACGGCCCGGCGGAATTCCGCCGGGCCGTTCGCGTGAAGCACCGGCGTCCTCGGGAAAACTCGCTCAGAGCGCGTGCTGGTTTTGCCGGTGGAGATGGCCCGCGACCGTGTGCACGGTGACGAATTGCGGTTCGATTCGCATGTAGACGGGGTCGAAGACCGCGCCGTCCACGAAGTGCGGACCGGGGCCGAAGAGTTCCAGTTCGGCGGTGGTGGGTTCGACGATGTTCGCGGTGCCCGTGAACTGCACCGACCACAATTGCGGCTCGTCGGAATGGAAGTTGTCGGCCCCGTAGGAGACCACGCTGCCGTTGCAGGCGTGGTGGTAGCCGAAACCGGCGTGCATGCGCAGGACGACCTTGCCGTTCACCACGATGTGGCGCGCGACGGCGAGGAAGGGCAGCGCGCGCATGCTGGTGGCCGCCCGGCCGTACGGCACCCGGCGCAGCAGTTCGATGGCGTGGAGTTCCTCTGGGGACTCTGGGGACATGCCACCCACTTTCCGCTGCCGATACGGCGCCGGGAAAGAGGAGCCCGCCCTGCGGATCGGGGACTTTGGTCCCGAATCGAACCGTGCGCCCCGTGCCATGAGCGAAGACCACGGGACGTCACCCTGCGTCACGGGTGCCGTGGGTGCCGGTACGGTGCCGTTGTGGTGCCGGTGCGGGTCAGTGCCGCTTCTCGGCCTGCAGGCGGGCCACGTACGCGGCGGCCTGGGACCGGCGCTCCATGCCCAGCTTGGAGAGCAGGCTGGAGACGTAGTTCTTGATCGTCTTCTCGGCCAGGTGCAGGCGCTCGCCGATCACGCGGTTGGTCAGGCCCTCGCCGATCAGGTCGAGGATCTTGCGCTCCTGCTCGGTGAGGTGGGAGAGGCGGTCGTCGCCCTTGCCGTTCTTGCCGTCGCGCAGCCGCTCCAGCACCCGGGCCGTGGCGACGGGGTCCAGCAGCGACTTGCCGGCCGCCACGTCCCGTACCGCGTTGAGCAGCTCATTGCCGCGGATCGCCTTGAGCACGTAGCCCGAGGCGCCGGCCATGATGGCGTCGAACAGGGCTTCGTCGTCGGAGAACGAGGTGAGCATCAGGCACTTGATGTCCTCGTGCTGGGAGCGGACCTCGCGGCACACCTCCACCCCGCTGCCGTCGGGCAGCCGGACGTCGAGGACGGCCACGTCGGGCCGGGTGGCGGGAATGCGGACCAGCGCGTCGGCCGCGGTGCCGGCCTCGCCGACCACCTCGATGTCGGTTTCCATCGAGAGCAGCTCGTGAACGCCCCGGCGGACCACCTCGTGGTCGTCGAGGAGGAACACCTTGATTTTCGTCTGGTCGCTGTCTCGTGTGCTCATCGACTACCCGTCCGAGTGGTTTGCGTTCCCGGTTGGTCATCCTAGCGTTGAAGGGCGCTAAGGGCCCTAAGGGGCGCTTTTGGTGCGGAGCGGGATGCAATCGGAGTAAAGGGACATCTCGGCGGGCCCGAGGGCATCCGCAGACGCCCTGCGTGCGGGGTGCCCTTCCCCGGACGCGTGAAAGTCACCCCTTCCCTGGCGGTGACGACCGGGATAACGTGCCGTTGTTCCGGCCCCCTGCAAGGCTGTGACCAGTGCTTGTTCCCGCTTCCGCCGATTTACTTGGAAATCCAAGCAAAATCGCAGGTCAAACGGGGTTTCGCAGTTATGCGACGCACTGGGTAACGTGCATTGCGCAGGGCACTCGCCGGGGCACCTGTCACGCCTGAATCCCACACCCGAAGCGCACCCACCCCGTGCGCGGGTAGAGATACAGGTGAGCCGCACTGGTCCCCGGAGAACCCGGGTGCCGGACCGACGGAGGAGCAATCGTGACCGTGGAGAGCACTGCCGCGCGCAAGCCGCGACGCAGCAGTGGCACCAAGCGGCCGGCAAGCGCCGCCAAGACCGCCGCTGCCACCGCGAAGACGCATGACGCCGAGCCGCAGCTCGTACAGCTGCTGACGCCCGAGGGAGAGCGGGTCGAGGTCGCGGACCACCCCGACATCGCGGAGTTCGCCCCCTTCGTCGCCGACATCACCACCGACGACCTGCGCGGTCTCTACCGCGACATGGTCATGACCCGCCGTTTCGACGCCGAGGCGACCGCCCTGCAGCGCCAGGGCGAGCTGGGCCTGTGGGCCTCGCTCCTCGGGCAGGAAGCCGCGCAGATCGGCTCCGGCCGGGCGCTGCGCGACGACGACTACGTCTTCCCCACCTACCGCGAGCACGGCGTCGCCTGGTGCCGCGGGGTCGACCCGACCAACCTCCTCGGCATGTTCCGCGGCGTGAACCACGGCGGCTGGGACCCGAACACCAACAACTTCCACCTCTACACGATCGTCATCGGCTCGCAGACGCTGCACGCGACCGGATACGCGATGGGCGTGGCCAAGGACGGCGCCGACTCGGCCGTCATCGCCTACTTCGGCGACGGCGCGTCCAGCCAGGGCGACGTGGCGGAAGCCTTCACCTTCTCGGCGGTCTACAACTCCCCCGTGGTGTTCTTCTGCCAGAACAACCAGTGGGCGATCTCCGAGCCGACCGAGCGCCAGATGCGCGTGCCGCTCTACCAGCGCGCGCAGGGCTTCGGCTTCCCGGGCGTCCGGGTGGACGGCAACGACGTGCTGGCCTGCCTCGCCGTGACCCGCTGGGCGCTGGAACGCGCCCGCCGGGGCGAGGGACCCACGCTGGTCGAGGCGTTCACGTACCGCATGGGCGCGCACACCACCTCCGACGACCCGACGAAGTACCGGCGGGACGAGGAGACGGCGGCCTGGGAGGCCAAGGACCCGATCCTGCGCCTCAAGGCCCACCTGCTGGCGACCGGAGCCGCCGACGAGGCGTACTTCGAGGAGCTGGAGGCGGAGAGCGAGACCATGGGCAAGCGGGTGCGCGAGGTCGTGCGCTCGATGCCCGACCCGGACACCATGGCGATCTTCGAGAACGTCTACGCGGACGGGCACGCGCTCGTCGACGAGGAGCGGGCGCAGTTCGCCGCGTACCTCGCGTCCTTCGAAGGCGGGGAGTGAGCGTCATGGCCGTACAGAAACTGACCATCGCCAAGGCGCTCAACGACTCGCTGCGCAAGGCCCTGGAGACGGACCCGAAGGTCCTGATCATGGGTGAGGACGTCGGCAAGCTGGGCGGCGTCTTCCGCATCACCGACGGACTGCAGAAGGACTTCGGCGAGGAGCGGGTCATCGACACCCCGCTCGCCGAATCGGGCATCGTCGGCACCGCCATCGGTCTGGCCCTGCGCGGGTACCGGCCGGTCGTGGAGATCCAGTTCGACGGCTTCGTCTTCCCGGCGTACGACCAGATCGTCACGCAGCTCGCGAAGATGCACGCCCGCTCGCTCGGCAAGATCAAGATGCCGGTCGTCATCCGCATCCCCTACGCGGGCGGCATCGGCGCGGTCGAGCACCACTCGGAATCCCCGGAGACGCTGTTCGCGCACGTCCCGGGCCTGAAGGTGGTCTCGCCGTCGAACGCGAGCGACGCCTACTGGATGCTCCAGCAGGCGATCCTCAGCGACGACCCGGTGATCTTCTTCGAGCCGAAGCGGCGTTACTGGGACAAGGGTGAGGTCGACGTCGAGGCCATCCCGGACGCGCTGCACGGCGCGCGGGTGGCCCGCACGGGCACGGACATCACCCTGGCGGCCTACGGGCCGATGGTGAAGGTCTGCCTGGAGGCGGCCGCGGCCGCCGCCGAGGAGGGCAAGTCGGTGGAGGTCGTGGACCTGCGCTCGATGTCCCCGATCGACTTCGACACGCTGCAGGCCTCCGTGGAGCGCACGCGGAGACTGGTGGTCGTGCACGAGGCCCCGGTCTTCCTCGGTGTGGGCTCGGAGATCGCCGCCCGCATCACGGAGCGGTGCTTCTACCACCTGGAAGCGCCCGTGCTGCGCGTGGGCGGCTACCACGCCCCGTATCCGCCGGCCCGCCTGGAGGACGAGTACCTGCCGGGCCTGGACAGGGTGCTCGACGCAGTCGACCGCTCGCTGGCGTACTGAGGAGAGCCCTGTGACGATCCGCGAATTCAGAATGCCCGACGTGGGCGAGGGCCTCACCGAGGCCGAGATCCTCAAGTGGTACGTCCAGCCGGGTGACACCGTCACCGACGGCCAGGTCGTCTGCGAGGTCGAAACCGCCAAGGCGGCGGTGGAGCTCCCCATTCCCTACGACGGCGTCGTGCACGCGCTCCTCTTCGAGGAGGGCGTGACGGTCGACGTCGGCCAGGTCATCATCTCGGTGCGGACGGGCCCGGCCGACGAGGCTCCGGCCGCAGCCGAGGCCCCTGCGGTCGCCGAGGCCGCCGAGGCGGCTCCCGAGGCTCCCCCGGCACGCCAGCCCGTCCTGGTGGGCTACGGGGTGTCCACGGCTTCGACGAAGCGCCGCCCGCGCAAGGCCCCGGCCGCCGCGCAGAACGGCACGGGCGTGGTCCAGGCG
>NZ_JAGGOW010000223.1 GCF_018614135.1 Streptomyces sp. ISL-66 | reverse complement strand
GCCGCTGGCTCCGCGGGCCGCGCCGGCGCCGGAGCCCGACTTCCAGATGGCCCCGCTGGTCGAGCCGGTCCGCCCGGCGCGTCGCACCGCCGTCCGCGCCCCGCGCAAGGCCCCCGCCGCTCCGGTCGTCCAGACCGTCGCCCGGGCCCCCGTGGTCGAGGCCGTCGCCCCCGTGGTCGAGGCCGTCGCCCCCGTGGTCACGGAGGAGGCTCCGGTCAAGCCGAAGCGCACGCGGACCCGCAAGGTCGCCGCTGCCGCTCCGGTGGCCGAGCCCGCCGTCGAGGCCGTCGTCGAGGCCGCCGCCCCGGTGGCGGAGGAGGCTCCGGTCAAGCCGAAGCGCACCCGCACCCGCAAGGTCGCGGCCGCCGCTCCGGAGGCCCCGGTCGCCGAGGCGGCCGTGGTCGCCTCCGAAGAGGCTCCGGTCAAGCCGAAGCGCACCCGGACCCGCAAGGTCGTCGCCCCGGTGGAGAGCACCGAGGCGTAACCACGCTCCCGATGGCCCCGCTCCCCTTCCGAGGGGGGCGGGGCCATCGCCGTACCGCCGTACGGGCCGGTAACCTCGGGCCATGAGCAAGCCTCCGACCCTCGCCCTGCCGCCCTCGGGGCGCGCGTACCGCCTGAACACCTCCCGCGGCGCCTTCGCCGTGCACGAGGCCGGGCCGGACGCGGGCGCGCCGGTGCGCGGCACCGCCCTGCTGGTGCCCGGGTACACCGGCAGCAAGGAGGACTTCATGGGCCTGCTCGGGCCGCTGGCCGCCGCCGGCTACCGGGTGGTCTCGGTCGACGGGCGCGGCCAGTACGAGAGCGACGGCCCGCGCACGCAGGAGCCGTACGCCCTGGAGGAGCTGGCGCGCGACGTCCTCGCGCAGACGGCGGCCCTGGGCTCCGACGGTCCCGTCCACCTGCTGGGGCATTCGCTGGGCGGCCTGATCGTCCGGGCGGCCGTGGTCCGGGATCCGGCCCCGTACGCGAGCCTCACGCTGCTGAGCAGCGGTGCGGGCGCGGTGTGTGAGGAGCAGCGGGCCCGTACGAAGATGCTCGTCTCGGCACTGGAGCTGATGGGCGACGACATGGCGGGCATCTGGACCGCGATGCGCGCGATGGATCCGCGCGACGGGATCCCCGACTCCCCCGAGCTCGTCGCGTTCCTGCGCGACCGGTGGGTGCGCACGGTTCCCGAGCAGCTGATCGTCACCGGCCGGGCGCTGATCGGTGAGCCGGACCGGATCGACGAGCTGGCGGCCGCGGCGCCGGGACTGGCGAAGCTGGTGCTGTCGGGGGTGTCCGACCCGGTGTGGCCCGTGTCGGAGATGGACGGCGTGGCGCGGCGCCTGGGCGCTGCGCGGGTGATCGTCCCGGGGACGGAGCACTCGCCGAACGCGGAGGATCCGCTGGCCACGGCCGCGGCGTTGGCGGCGTTCTGGGGCTCGGCCGCGGCGCCTCTGGACGCTCCGGCACAGGTTAGTAGTTAGACAGTGAAAAAATTTCCTTAGCGTAGGGAATGTTTGCGGGCTTACACTTCGTTAACCCTGTACAAGGAAGAACACTGACGAAGGGAGAAGCCCCATGCGCTTCGAGATTCTGCGCCTGGACGACCTCGACGGGTCCGCCATGGACAGCACCGTCGTGGACGCGGCCTCCGTCAACCGGATCGTGCAGCAGGCCGCGGCCATCGGCCAGCGCCTCCTGATCCGACCGGCCGAGACCGCGTCCAACTGACGACAGACGTCCGCCACGACAGAGCCGAACGCCCCCCACCAACTCGCGGTGCGGGGGCGTTCGCATGCGCGGCCGCGGGCCACGGGCGCCGCGCGGGCGCTACGAGGTGCGGATCACCTGGAGCACGCCGTTGATGATCTGCTGGACGGCGATCGCGGAGAGCATCATGCCCGCCAGCCGGGTCACGAGGACCACGCCGCCGTCCTTGATCACGCGGATGATGACGAGCGAGTACCGCATCACCACCCACAGCACGACGTGCATCGCGACGATCGCGGTCCAGACCGAGACCTGACCGGTGAACCCGTCGGCCTTCTGCACGGCCAGGATGACCGACACGATCGCACCGGGGCCGGCGAGCAGCGGCATGCCGAGCGGGACGAGCGCGACGTTCACGTCCTTGGTCTGCTTCGGTTCGTCGGTCTTGCCCGTGAGCAGGTCGAGGGCGATGAGCAGGAGCAGCAGACCGCCCGCGATCATCAGGGCCGGCACGGAGACGTGCAGGTAGTCGAGGATCTGCTGCCCGCAGATGCCGAAGACGGCGATGACGCCGAAGGCGACGCAGACGGCCTGCCAGGCCATGCGGCGCTGCACCTTGGCGGGGCGGCCGGAGGTCAGGGCGAGGAAGATGGGCGTGATCCCCGGGGGGTCCATAATCACAAAAAGCGTGAGAAAGAGGGATCCGAAGACGGCGAAATCGAGCACAGTGATGCCTTGCGGGAGAGGGGTGTTACGAAAAAGGGGGGCGAGCGGCGCGGTGGGACGCGCCGCGAGGTGGAGCGGCGGCAGCGGTCAGCCGCGTACGCGTCCGCCCGCGCCGGGGACGGGGAACGCCCCGGTGGCACGGCGCGTGATCTCGCCGTAGATCTCGGGGTCGGTCGTGTAGTCCCCGAGGCGGCAGGTCTTGCGGCTGCCGTGGTAGTCGCTGGATCCGGTGGTCAGCAGACCGAGGTCACGGGCCAGGCCGCGCAGGCGCGCGCGGGTGGCGGCGTCGTGGTCCATGTGGTCGACCTCGATGCCGTCGAGTCCGGCCGCGGCGAGCGCGGCTATGGCCTCCTCGGGGAGGCAGGCGCCGCGCTTGACGGCGGCCGGGTGCGCGAAGACGGTGACGCCGCCGGCCGCCTTGACCAGGCGGATCGCGTCGAAGGGGTCGAGCTCGTGCTTGCGCGCGTGGGCGCGCCCGCCGTCGGCGAGCCACTGCTCGGTGAACGCGTCGGACACGGTGGGCACGACGCCGAGCTCGACGAGCGCGGTGGCGATGTGCGGGCGTCCGACCGAGCCGTCACCGGCGATCCGGTCCACTTGCTCCCAGGTGACGGGCACGCCGAGGGCTTGCAGTTTGCCGACCATGGCCTGTGCGCGGGGCGTGCGGTCGTCGCGTACGAGTTCCCGCTCGCGGGAGAGCTCGGGCTCTTCGGGGTCGAAGAGGTAGGCGAGCATGTGCAGCCCGATGCCGTCGAGGCGGCAGCTCAGTTCGGCGCCGGTCACGAGGGTCAGCCCCTCGGGAAGCGCCCGGATCGCCTCGCGGTGGCCGCTCACGGTGTCGTGGTCGGTCAGCGCGACGACGTCGAGCCCGGCGGCGGCCGCGTTGCGTACCAGCTCGGTGGGGGTGTCGGTGCCGTCCGATGCCGTGGAGTGGGCGTGCAGGTCGATGCGCACAGCCGAGCTCCAGGGTTCACGCGCGGACGGGGGACACTCCAGGATACCGTCCGGATTTCCCGACATGGCCCCACACGGACCACCCGCGCCCGGCCGCCGCCCGGAGTCCGGCGCAGCGGCGCGGAGCCGGTGGGGCGCCCCGGCGGCGCGCCGCGCGAGCGGCGCGTCAAGGGGAAATGATGCGCGGGCTCAGCGCGCCGCAGGGAAGCAGTTCCACCTCGGTGCCCGCGTCACGCAGGTCCGTCAGCACGAGCTCGTCGTACATCAGCAGCCCCGACTGCTCCGGCCAGACGACGGCCCACAGCCACAGCCCGCGCGCTTCCCCGGCGAAGACGGCCCGGTCGTCCGGGGCTCCCTTCACGTGCCAGAGCGGCGTCGGACGCCCCGCGGCGACGACCTTCGCGTGCGGCGGGGCGGAGACGTCCATGGAGGAGCCCGGGTCGGGGCCGTCGATGCCCGCGAAGCGCGCGCCCATGCCGACGCCCAGCTCCTCCGCGATCAGCACCAGCTCGCCGATGCCGCCCAGCGGGCCGGGGCCGGAGCAGGCCACGGCCGTGGCCCGGCCGCCGCTGCGGTCGTCACCGGCGGCCGCGATCCCGGTGAACAGCCATCCGACGGGCAGCGGCCACGGCATCCACACGGGTACCTGTGCCCGGTTCACCACCACGCCCAGGCCTTCGACGCTCGGCGGGATCACGGGCTGCAGGGGGTGCACCGCGCCGTGCACCGTGCACTGCCAGGAGTCGGCGAAGAGACCGGGCGCCCTGACCCGGCCACCGCACTTCGGGCAACTCGGTTCGCCCCTCATAGGAAGCCACGCTCCTCCCCGCCGTGCGCCCCGTCAAGACGCGATCACCCGTCCGGGCGGCCGGATGCCCCGACGGTCCCGCTCAGTCCAGCGCGACGGCCGTACGCAGAGGGTCCCGCAGATCCGTTCCGCGCGCGAGCCAGCGCTCCTGCAGGGCCGCGGCCCCGTGCACCCGCTTCCACGCCGCCTCGTTCGCCGTCATCGGCAGGAGCGGGAAGAAGGACACCGGGTCCATCGGGTCCGCCAGCTCCACGTCCTCCACCAGCCCGCCCGGCTCGGCCACGAGCACCGAGGTGAACGGCGCCCCCTCCCACAGCGGTTCCCCCACGTCGAGCGAGGCCCCGGGGGTCACGACCAGCCCCTCCACCTGGGGCGAGGCCGCCAAGACCGCCAGCGGCCGCAACAGCTTGTCGGTGGGCGCGAGTCCGCCCCGCACCGTCAGCACGAGCTCCGCGCGCGGCCCCCGTACGGGATCGGCGACCACCACCGTGGGGTCGGCCATCGGGTGGGCGGACATGCCGAGGGTCGCGTACCGCACGAGGTCCCCCTCGGTGAAACGCAGGATCTCGATGCGGTCGGTGCCCAGGAAGGTGACGGCGGCGCGGGCGTCGGGTTCACCGAGCGAGGCGCGCAGCCGGGCTTCCACAAGGGCCAGAATTTCTGCCATGGAGCGAGCATAGAACTCGTATCAGCCGGGTAAAGGGCGGGTCTTGACCATCCGTCGGCTGATATCGTTGACCGTTGGTCGGGGACGCTCTCAGAAGAGAAGTTTCAGTGCCCCGGCGACAGGACGTCCCCCACGGGGGACCGGCCGGAGGAGGTGGGGTCTGCGGTGGATCGAAGTCGATCGTGCAGTACCAATCGCTCTTCCACTTCACTCACGGGCGTCCCGCGTCCCCTTTGATCCCCCTCCGGGATCAGTCGAAGAGCGACGGCAGAACTCGTGTCCTCCCGTCCTGTTCCTTCCGCCTGCCCCGGGCCTGCCGGCCGCGGTGACGGCGCCACCCGGAAGGGACCTCCCACCCGTACGGTCCGCAGCCGTGCGCGCGAAGGAGCCTGCCATGTCGATGCTGCCCTACCTCCGTGCCGCCGTACGTCCGGCGCTGCGCAGGTCCACCCCCGTCCAGCCCGGCTACGACACCACCCGCGACCCGTCCGCCGGCACCGCGGTGGTCGACTGCGCCGTGTACCGCGACGGCCGACGCGCCCTGGGCACCGGCCGCCTGACGCCCCGTGAGGCGATGCGTCAGGTCCGCGAGGACGGCGGTTTCGCGTGGATCGGCCTGCACGAGCCGACCGAGGGCGAGTTCGCCGGGATCGCCGCCCTGTTCGGTCTGCACCCGCTCGCCGTCGAGGACGCGGTCCACGCCCACCAGCGACCGAAGCTGGAGCGCTACGACGACACGCTGTTCACCGTCTTCAAGACGATCCACTACGTGGAGCACGCCGAACTCACCGCGACCAGCGAGGTGGTGGAGACCGGCGAGGTGATGTGCTTCACCGGCCCGGACTTCGTCATCACCGTCCGGCACGGCGGCCAGGGCTCCCTCAAGGGCCTGCGCCACCGCCTCCAGGACGATCCGTCGCTCCTCTCCAAGGGCCCGTCCGCCGTCCTGCACTCCCTCGCCGACCACGTGGTCGACGGCTACATCGCGGTCGCCTCGGCCGTCCAGGACGACATCGACGAGGTGGAGAGCGAGGTGTTCGCCGCCCCCGCCAAAGGCGCCGCGCGCGGCGGCGACGCGGGCCGCATCTACCAGCTCAAGCGCGAGGTCCTGGAGTTCAAGCGGGCCGTCTCCCCGCTGCTGCGGCCCATGGAGCTGCTCAGCGAGCGCCCGATGCGGCTGGTGGACCCGGACATCCAGAAGTACTTCCGCGACGTCGCCGACCACCTGGCGCGGGTCCACGAGCAGGTCGTCGGCTTCGACGAGCTGCTGAACTCGATCCTCCAGGCCAACCTGGCGCAGGCGACCGTCGCGCAGAACGAGGACATGCGCAAGATCACCTCCTGGGCGGCGATCATCGCCGTACCGACGATGATCTGCGGCGTGTACGGGATGAACTTCGAGAACATGCCGGAGCTCCACTGGCGCTACGGCTATCCGATGGTGATGGCCGCGATCGCCGGCAGCTGCTTCACCATCCACCGGGCCCTGCGCCGCCACGGCTGGCTGTAGGCGCGCGAGCGCCCCTGGCTACCCTGTGCGCATGACTCTCAGCGCGCTCGAACTGGCCCTCGTCGAGGAGGCCACCAAGAAGTCGGGCCTCATCTGGGTCCGCGGCTCCGGGCCCGACCGCGGCCTGTGGCACGCCTGGGTGGACGGCGCCGCGCACGTACTGGGCGACGGGCCCGGCGAGCAGCCGTTCCCGGGGCTCGCGGACGGGGCGCCCGCCGAGGTGACCGTGCGCAGCAAGGACAAGGGCGGCCGGCTCGTCGCGTGGACGGCGACCGTACGGGAGCTCGTGCCCGGGAGCGAGCCGTGGGAGGCCGCGGTGACCGAGCTCAAGGGCAAGCGGCTCAACGCGCCCGACTCGGCCGAGATGACCGCGCGGTGGGCGCGGGAGTGCCGGCTGCTGCGCCTGGAGCCGCGCTCCGTGCACGGCGGGCTCCCGGACGGGTCGCTGGCCGCGGCTCCGCTGGACTCCCCGGCGACGACCCGCCGACCCGCCCCGGCCGCGCTGCCGAAGCTGCTGCTGAAGCGCAAGAAGGCGGCTCGCGGGCGGTAGCGGCCCGGGCGGCCGCCCGACGGGGCGGGGCCCGGCCGGAACGTGGTCAGCCCTTCGGGGCCGTGCCCTTGCCGGAGCCCTTGGGGGCGGGCTGGGCGGAGCCGGAGCCCTGCTCCTTGGTCGTCGGCAACTGGGACCCGTAATCCACCGTCTGGTCCTGTGCGGGCGGCGTCAGCTCGACCGGCTTGCCCCACTCCGCGAGGACCACGCGGCCTGCGCCACCCGCGCGTTCCATCAGGAGCGGGTAGGGCGTGCCCTCCAGGGAGACCGAGAGCTTGCCGCCCGCGCCCTTCTCCGCCGTGACCTGGACGGCCCGCGTGTGCCCGACCTTGGTGTAGTCGCCCTTGGCGAGCGTCCCGTCGAGTCCCAGGAGCCCGTCGAGGAGCACGTGCATGTCGGTGAACCCCCGGAACTGCTTGTACGAGGGGTCGCCCTCGGGCACCTTCACGAACTTGTCGCCGAGCTTGCCGGCCGCCTCGGACTGGCCCCAGAACGCGGCGCCGGCCTTGAGGTAGAGCTGCTCGCCGACCCGCAGCAGCTGGAAGGTGGTGTCGTCCTGCGACTTCACCTCGCCGGAGCCGCCGTCGGCCCCCAGCCGCATGTCGAGCGTGAAGGACTTTCCGCCGGTGACCAGGGTTCCGGACAGGTGCACCGACCGGGCCTGGGTGGCCGCCGTCTTCGCCTTGCCCTCGATCTGCTCGGCCGAGAGCTTCCCGACCCCGTTCGTACCCTCGTCCGGATCGGCCCCGCACCCCGTGGCGACGACGGCCAGGCCCGCGCACAGGGCACCCACGAAGGTGGCCCGGCGGAGCCGAACGGCGGGGAAGTAGGCGGTCACGGGCAGGTGCCTCTCGTCGGTCCTCTGCGAGCAGCTGGCAGCGTACCCGGCGCTGCGCCCGCCCCCGCGCGGACGCCCCACCAGGAGGTTGCGGCGGGCACGGGCTAACCTGAGGGACGGCAGTACCGGTGATCGACGGATGACGCACGCTCGTAGGAGGCGCTCGGATGGCGGCAGGCGCCCCACGGATCTTCGTCTCGCATCTGTCGGGTGTGCCCGTCTTCGACCCCAACGGCGACCAGGTGGGCCGCGTGCGCGACCTCGTCGCGATGCTCCGGGTGGGCGGGCGGCCGCCCAGATTGCTCGGGCTGGTGGTCGAGGTCGTCAGCCGGCGCCGGATCTTCCTCCCCATGACCCGGGTGACGGGCGTGGAGTCCGGCCAGGTCATCACCACCGGTGTGGTCAACATGCGGCGCTTCGAACAGCGGCCCACCGAACGGCTGATCCTCGGCGAACTGCTGGACCGGCGCGTGCGCCTGGTCGCGGACGACGAGGAGGTCACCGTCCTGGACGTGGCCATCCAGCAGCTGCCGGCCCGCCGGGACTGGGAGATCGACAAGATCTTCGTACGCAAGGGCAAGTCGGGCGCGCTGCGCCGGCGCGGCGAGACGCTGACGGTGGAGTGGTCGGCGGTGACGGGCTTCTCGCTGGAGGAGCACGGGCAGGGCGCCGAGAACCTGGTCGCCACCTTCGAGCAGATGCGCGCGGCGGACGTGGCGAACGTCCTGCACCACCTGTCGCCGAAGCGGCGCGCCGAGGTGGCGAGCGCCCTCGACGACGACCGGCTCGCGGACGTCATGGAGGAGCTGCCCGAGGACGAGCAGGTGGAGATCCTCGGGAAGCTGAAGGAGGAGCGTGCCGCCGACGTCCTGGAGGCGATGGACCCCGACGACGCGGCCGACCTGCTCTCCGAGCTGCCGGAGGACGACAAGGAGCGGCTGCTGACGCTGATGCGGCCCGACGACGCGGCCGACGTGCGGCGCCTGCTGTCCTACGAGGAGAACACCGCGGGCGGTCTGATGACGACGGAGCCGATCGTGCTGCGGCCCGACGCGACGGTCGCGGACGCGCTGGCCCGCGTACGGCAGTCGGACCTGTCGCCGGCGCTGGCGGCGCAGGTGTACGTGTGCCGGCCGCCGGACGAGACGCCGACGGGCAAGTACCTGGGCACGGTGCACTTCCAGCGGCTGCTGAGGGACCCTCCGTTCACGCTGGTCAGCTCGATCGTGGACACCGGCCTGCCGCCGCTGCGGCCGGACGCCCTGCTGCCGGTGGTGACCAGCTACCTGGCCGCGTACAACATGGTCGCGGTGCCCGTCGTCGACGAGAGCGGCTCGCTGCTGGGCGCGGTCACCGTGGACGACGTACTGGACCACCTGCTGCCGGACGACTGGCGGGAGACGGACTTCCATTCCGAGGGCTCGGAGGATTCCCGGGATTCCGGGGACCGCGAGGGCTCCCCGGATCCCGAGGATGCGGAGGGGGTCGTACGTGGCCACTGAGCGGGGGCGCGGCGACCAGGCCGCGCGCGAGAGCCGGCGCGAGCAGAGCCGCGAGCGGCGCGAGCAGGCACGGGTGCGGGCGCGGGCGCACGGTCTGACGACGGAGGCGCGGGAACGTTCCTCCGAACGGTCCTCGGAAACGCCGCGCGAGCGCGGCAAGGGCGGCCCGTCCGGATCGACCGGGTCGAGCGCGCTGACGCGCTCGCGCGTGCGCCTCGACCTGCCGCGCCCGGCGCGCCGGCGGCTGCTGCCCGAGTACGACCCGGAGGCGTTCGGCCGGCTGTCGGAACGGGTGGCGCGGTTCCTCGGCACGGGCCGGTTCATCGTCTGGATGACCGTCGCCATCATCGTCTGGGTGCTGTGGAACATCTTCGCGCCGCCCACGCTGCGCTTCGACACGTACCCCTTCATCTTCCTGACGCTGATGCTGTCGCTGCAGGCTTCCTACGCGGCCCCGCTGATCCTCCTCGCGCAGAACCGGCAGGACGACCGCGACCGGGTCAACCTCGAACAGGACCGCAAGCAGAACGAGCGCTCGCTGGCCGACACCGAGTACCTGACCCGGGAGATCGCGGCCCTGCGGATGGGGCTGGGCGAGGTCGCCACGCGCGACTGGATCCGGTCCGAGTTCCAGGACCTGATCAAGGAGATGGACGAGCGGCGGCTATTCCCGGCCGAGAGTGACGAAGGCGACCGCTAGCGGCCTTTCCTGCGGCCCGCTACCGCGCCGTACCATCGGGGCATGGCTACCGACACAAGCACCGCCACCGACGCCGCCGTGCCCGAGCAGGACGCGATCCTGGACGCGCTGGCGACGGTGAACGACCCCGAGATCCACCGGCCCATCACCGAGCTCGGCATGGTGAAATCGGTGGAGATCGGCGACGGCGGCGCGGTCGCCGTCACGGTGCTCCTGACCGTGTCCGGCTGTCCCATGCGCGAGACGATCACCACCCTCGTCACCGAGGCCGTCCAGCGGGTCCCCGGCGTCACCTCGGTCGTCGTCACGCTGGACGTGATGAGCGACGAGCAGCGCAAGCACCTCGCGACGACCCTGCGCGGCGGCACCGCCGAGCGCGAGGTCCCCTTCGCCAAGCCCGGCTCGCTGACCCGCGTCTACGCCGTCGCCTCCGGCAAGGGCGGCGTCGGCAAGTCCTCGGTCACCGTCAACCTGGCGGCCGCGATGGCCGCCGACGGCCTCAAGGTCGGCGTGGTCGACGCCGACATCTACGGCCACAGCGTGCCGCGCATGCTCGGCGTGGAAGGCCGCCCCACCCAGGTCGAGAACATGATCATGCCGCCGTCCGCGCACGGCGTGAAGGTCATCTCCATCGGCATGTTCACCCCGGGCAACGCCCCGGTGGTGTGGCGCGGTCCGATGCTCCACCGGGCGCTGCAGCAGTTCCTGGCCGACGTGTTCTGGGGCGACCTGGACGTGCTGCTGCTGGACCTGCCGCCGGGTACGGGCGACATCGCGATCTCCGTGGCGCAGCTGGTGCCGAACGCCGAGATCCTCGTCGTGACCACCCCGCAGCAGGCCGCGGCCGAGGTCGCGGAGCGCGCCGGCTCCATCGCCGTGCAGACGCACCAGAAGATCGTCGGCGTCGTGGAGAACATGTCCGGGCTGCCCTGCCCGCACTGCGACGAGATGGTCGACGTGTTCGGCTCGGGCGGCGGCCAGAAGGTGGCCGACGGCCTGACGAAGACGATCGGCGCGAACGTGCCGGTGCTCGGCTCGATCCCGATCGACGTCCGGCTGCGCGAGGGCGGCGACGACGGCACGCCGGTCGTCCTGTCCGACCCGGACTCCCCGGCCGGCGCGGCGCTGCGCGCCATCGCGGGCAAGCTCGGCGGCCGCGCCCGCGGCCTGGCGGGCCTCTCCCTGGGCATCACGCCGCGCAACAAGTTCTGACGGACCCGAGTGCGGGCGATCCGCACGGCACGGGCAGCGTGAAGGGCACCGCCGACCGGCGGTGCCCTTTCCCGTAGCCCTACTGGTATCCCTACTCGTACGCGGCGAAATCGCCGATCGCCGAGAACCCGATCCCGTACGCGCTCATCCCCCGCCCGTACGCCCCGAGGTGCACCCCGCTCCCGGTCGAGCCGGCCAGCACCCAGCCGAATTCCGACTCGCGGTAGTGGAACACCGTCGGCTCCCCGTCCACCGGCAGCGACAGCGTCGACCACTCCTCACCGTCGAGCGCGTCCGCCAGCTCCCACGCGGCCTCGGTCTGCTGGTCGAGCCAGTCGTCGCGCAGGGTGTGGTCCATCTGGACGGGCCAGCTGTAGGCCAGTAGCCCGGAGCCGGCCAGCCAGGCCGCCGAGGAGACCGAGGTGGCCTCCAGGACTCCGGTGCCGTCACCGCTGCGGCGCAGCGGGTTGCTCGCGACGGTGACGACCACCGCGAAGCGCTCCTTCTCGCCCGTGGCGATCTCGCCGCGGGCGGAGGGCTCGTCGCCGTGGCCCGTGGAGCCGTGCTCCACGCTGCCGTCGGCGCCGGTACCGACCTGCATGAGCCAGCGGGCGCCCGTGAAGGCCGCGTCCAGCCCGTACCAGGGGAAGTCGGCCCGCAGGTAGCCCTCCACCGCCCGGCGGACGGCCGGTACGGGTGCTGCGGCTGCCTCCTGGGGCAGCTGTGGATGCTCCTGGGGTGCCGTCTGCGCGGGTGCGGCCTGCGGGGGTGCGGTCGGCGGCGCGTCCGTCGTCGCGTCCGTCGTCGCGTCCGCGGGCTGCGTGCCCACCCGGCTACTGCTCGTCGTCTCCATCTGCGCGGCCTCTCGTTCCGTGGGGTCCGGAACGGCCCTCCCCCCAGCCTCGCTGGCGGGACCCGCCCCTCGGGCGTCCTGGGTCCGGACTCATGGAGGATAGCCATCCGACCCCGGATAGCCCGGCAGACAGGCGCGCGAGTGGCACCCGGTGACTCAGGTGGCGTCCGCGTCGAAGGGCGCGCGCTGCTCCTGCGCCGGGGCGGCGGGCTTCTTCACCATGTCCGGGCCGGCGGCCGGCGCGGGCGTGGCACCGTCGCCGGAGGTGACGGCCGGAACCGCGTCGGGGGCCTCGGCGGCCTCCTTGCCGTTGACGGCGTCGGTGACCTCGTTGAGCTCCTTGCGGAGGTCGAAGCTGCTGCGGATGTCCTTGAGGTCCTCGTTCTCCGACAGCTGCTTGCGGATGAAGTTCTTCGGATTGAGGTCCTCGAACTCGAAGTCCTTGAATTCCGGGCCGAGTTCGGAGCGGATGTCCTGTTTCGCGCTGTCCGAGAACGCGCGGATCTTCCGGATGACGCCGGTGACGTCCTGGATGACCTTGGGCAGCTTTTCCGGGCCGAAGACGAGGATGGCCAGCACCACGATCGTGACCAGCTCGAGTGCGCCTATGTCGTTGAACACCTTGCCGCTCCTCGGCTCTCTTCGGCTCTCTTCGGGTCAGGCCCGACACACGGTACCCGGCCGGGTCCGCGGGCCCCTACATCAGGACCGGCTTTGCCCCACCGGTCCGCGTTCCGTCATGACCCGTTCGCCGAACCGAGGACCACTTCCAACGTGCGCTCCGCGCCGTCCCGCAGCACGGTGAGGGTGAGCGGGTCGCCCGGCCGGTGGGCCCGGATCTTGATGACGAGCTCGTCGCCGCCGTGTACGCGGACCCCGTCCACCTTGGTGATCACGTCGCCCGGCTTGATCCCGGCGCGGGCTCCGGGCCCGCCGGCGGTGACGGCCGGTTTCCCGCCCTCGCCCTTCTCCCCCACCCTGGCTCCGTCGCCGGAGTACTCCATGTCGAGTGTGACGCCGATGACGGGGTGCGTGGCGCGGCCGGTGCGCATCAGCTCCTCGGCGACGCGCTTGCCCTGGTTCACGGGGATGGCGAAGCCGAGGCCGATGCTGCCGCGCTGCTGGTCGGAGCTGTCGCCGCCGTCGCCGCCGCGGATGGCGCTGTTGATCCCGATGACCTGGCCCCTGGCGTCGAGGAGCGGGCCGCCGGAGTTGCCGGGATTGATCGGGGCGTCGGTCTGGAGGGCGTCCACGTAGCTGACGTCGCTGCCGTCCCCCTTGTCGCCGCCCGCGGTGACGGGCCGGCCGGTGGCGCTGATGATGCCGGCGGTGACGGTGTTGGAGAGGTCGAAGGGGGCGCCGATGGCCACGACCGGGTCACCGACCTTGACGTTCTCGGAGTTGCCGAGCGCGAGGGGCCGCAGACCCCGTACGCCGGCGACCTTGACGACGGCCAGGTCGTAGCCGGTGTCGCCGCCGACCACTTCGGCGCTCACGCTCTCACCGGTGCTGAAGGTGACCGTTATGTTCCGGGCACCGTGGACGACGTGGTTGTTGGTGANNGCCGGCGACGCTTTCGGGGGCTCGGCCCTTGTCGGCGACGGGGGCGGCCTGCGGGAGTTCCAGGCGCGTGTTGGCCTGCCGCTCGGCGAGGACGCCCACGTAGCCGCCGATGCCGCCGGCGAGGAGGGCGACAGCGAGGCCGAGGACCAGCCCCTGCCGGAACCCGAAGCGCCGGGGCCCCGCCTTGCCGTGGTCCACGCCGTGCAGCGGCCGCGCGGCCCAGGGGTCGTAGCGCGGGTCCGCGGCGGTGTCCGGGGCCGCGTCCGTCGTGGCGTCCCCGGCCGCGTCCGACTCGGCCCGCGGCGCCGGTACGGGGGCCCCGTGCGCCGGGACCGGACCCTCGGGCCGGCTCCACCAGCGGGGCTGCCGCGGCGCGGAGACTTCCGACGC
>NZ_JAGGOW010000222.1 GCF_018614135.1 Streptomyces sp. ISL-66 | reverse complement strand
CCATCCAAATGAGATGACTTCTAAGCGTCGTCTTCTCCGGCGTCAGAGCATCAGGACGGTCAACGGTCAGTCCTCAACCCCGGCTACAAGCCCACCCGGACGACGAGTGCCTCCTCGCCGGGGGCGTCCTCGCCCAGCATCACGCCGCCGGGGCCCGCACGGCGGTCGTCACCGCCACCTGGGTCCCCGACAGCCGGCGAGCGCCCGAACTCGCCGACGCCCTGGCCGTCCTGGGCGCTGGCACCCCGCGCCTGCTCGGCTACAACGACGCCCGCAACCCCGAGGCCGCCCCCGGCCAGCCCCGGCTCGTCGACGCTCCCCTCGACGAAGCAGTCGGCCGCCTCGTCGCCCGCATCCGGGACTTCCGACCCGACATCGTTGTCGGACACGACGCCCTCGGCCAGCTCACCGGCCACCCCGACCACGTACGCACGCACCAGATCACCCTGCTCGCCGTCGAAGCCGCCGGCCTCGCCCATCTGCATCCCGAAGCGGGCGCCCCGTGGCAGCCGGCCGCGGTGTACGCCGCCACGCACCCCGAGTCCGGCGTCGGCCTGCTCCGCCCACTGCTCGAAGGGGTGGGCAAGGCCGTCCTCGCGGTGCCGGACACGTACGTGACCACCAGCGTCGACGTCACCCCCTGGGCCGACGTGAAATGGGAAGCGATCCTCGCGCACCGCAGCGAGGTCGCACGCGAGCGGCCCCTGCCGGGCATCCTCGCCCGCCTCCCCGAAGCCGACCGCACCCAGATCATCCGAACCGAGCACTTCACGCGGCTCACCCTCAGCCCGACAAAGGGCGACCCAGCCCAGCTGACCATCTGACACCTCGGCCCCGTGCCGACCACCCCTTCACCGCCCACGAGCAAGCACTCACCGATCGGAGAGAGATGCCTACGACTTTTGCACCCGCCGAACGTCCCCGTGTGGCCAGGACATTGCGGCTGGCGGTCGCGCAGAGCACCGTGCCGGAGGACCCCACTGATCGAGGAGCACTGCGGGCAGCCGGACAAGAGATCCGGGCCCTGATGGTCGAGGCCGCCGAGGCGGGTGCGCGGCTGGTGCAGTTCCCCGAGGGGGCGATCACCTACCCGAGCAAGCACGTGATGGCGGCGGGCCCGGCCGGCGAGCTGGTGCCGGCTGATTGGAGCCGTGCCGCGTGGGATGTGATGCGCGAGGAAGCGGAGTCGATCACCGCGCTGGCGGGCAAGCTCGGTCTGTGGACGGTGTTCGGATCGATCCACCCGCTCACACCGCCGAACCGACCGCACAACAGCCTCTACGTCGTCTCCGACCACGGCCAGTTGGTCGCACGGTACGACAAGAGGTTCCTGTCGCACACCGAAGTGTCCTTCCTGTACTCCCCAGGACATCGGCCACTCGTCATCGAGGTGGACGACGGCATCCGGTTCGGCTTCGCGCTGTGCGTCGAGGCCAACTTCCCGGAGATCTTCGCCGAGTACGAACGCCTGGACGTCGAGTGCGTCCTGCTGTCGGTGATGGTCGACGAGGCGCCCCGGGCCCGTGTCGCTCAGGCCTACGGGACGCTCTACAACTACTGGATCGGCTACTCCATCCCGGCCCAGTTCAGCGCTACGGCGCCGTCCGGGATCGTGGCGTCCGGCGGTCGGTGGCTGGCGCGCTGCCCCGCGAACGAACATCCCGCCCTGGCGATCGCGGACATCGACCTCGACTCGCAGGATGAAGACATCAACATGGCAGTTCGCCGCGCCCGCCCTTGGAGGCGCTCTGCCCGAGCCGGACTCTACGACGAACGGACGCCCGTGGGAGACCCCCGCAGCGACGTCCGCACAGCGTTCTGAGAACGCCGTACTGCCCGATTCACCGGCCCGGACTGAAGGCCGGCCACGAAACCGCCGACGCGGCTCGCGGTTTCGTCAACGACCCCGGCCGTCCCTCTGCAGCAGCCTGTGCCCACGACATGACTGGAGAGAGCAGAGATGCCTACGACTTCCGCGCCCGACGAACGCCCCCGCGTCGCGATGAGGGAGGAGGCGTACGGGGCGCTGCGCGCCCCGGCCGCGCTGTGGGCCGGAACCTCCGTGCTGATCACCAACCAGCGAGGTCAGGTCTTGCTCCAGCGCGTGACCCACCGCCCCACCCGTCTTCTGCCCGGCGGCGCCGTCGATCTGGGCGAGTCCCCCGCCCCGGGCACTGCGCGCGATGGCCGGCACCAGCTCGGCCGCGAAGCCGGCCGAGCTGGTGCCTCCCGAGTCCCGACCCCCGGGTCCAGCCGCCGAGCTCGGGGCACGGCCTCGGGGCGGGGCCCGGTCGAACACCACCCGGAAACGGTCGCGTACCGGCAACAGCGACCAGACCAGCAAAGACCCTGCGTGGGCGCTGCCGATACTCGATGCTGACCCGATGACCTCTTCCGACCCCGCCCCCCAGATCCCCGCCAGCGAGCCCCTCCCTGCAGGGTTACCGCCCCGGGACGAGTGGCTGGCCACTCGTCTCCGCGCCTATGCCGGGACGTCCGTGCTCGTCACCGACGAGCAGGGCCTGGTCCTCATCGTCAAACCTGCTTACCGCGCCGGGTGGCAGTTCCCCGGCGGAGTCATCGATCACAACGAGGACCCCATCCAATGCGCGCGGCGGGAACTGCTGGAGGAGACGGCCCTCGAGGCGACCCGCCTCGCACTGGCCGTGGTCACCTGGTCCCTCCCAGGCCCGCGGCTTCCCCACCCTTCGGTGAACTTCACCTTCGACGCCGGCACCTTCAAGGCCCCCGACGTCCGACTCCAGGCCGACGAGCTCGAAGCCCACATGTGGGCGCGCCCGGACGAAGCTGCAGAACTCCTGCTTCCCTCCGCAATGCTGCGGATGACCGCCGCGCTGGAGGCCCGCAAGACGGGCACTGTCCAGATGCTGCACAGCGGCGACGACTGCTGACCCGCACGACTCCTACGGCCCCCGCGCTGCACTCCTCCGCGTGGAGGCCGTAGTCGTGGTCAGGTGATGGCGGTGATCAGCATGTGGGCGGATGCGTCCGCGAAGGCGGCCCCGTGGACGTCGGCCAGGCGCGCCGTATCCAGGGCCGAGGGCAGAAGGCCGGCGGCGTGCTCTGCCCTGGCGTAGCGTTCAGCTGCCGACAGGTACGCCCAGCCCGGGCCCTCGATCCCGTTCAGGACCGTGTTCTGCCATCCGGCCGCGGCAGCTTCGGCGAGGAGCTCGGCGCCGGTGTGGAAGTGGGCGATGGTGAACCCGCGGCTGCCGTCGTATCCACCGTCGCGCAGCACTGCGGATACCTCTCTCTGCAGGAGTTCCGGGGGGAGTTGGGCGTGGACCGTGTACTCCTGCATCAGGCTGTACCGGCTGATCCCCGCGGCCGCGACCATCGCCCCGGGCCGGGCCACGCGCAGCGCTTCCCGCAAGGCCGTGATCCGGTCTGCCCGTTCCGTCAGGTGATACAGCGGGCCGAGCAGAAGCACCGCGTCGTACGTACCGGCCGCTGCGGTCAGGTGGCGGGCGTCGCCCGGCTCGGTCGTGCACCCGGCGTAGGCGGCGGCCTGTTCCAGGTGGCGGGGTACCGGGTCGACGAGGTGAACGGTGTGCCCGGCCTCGACCATCCATCGGGCGTGGGCGCCCGGGCCGCCACCGACGTCCAGAACTGCGGCGGCCTGGGGAAGGCGAGCGGTCAGGAGTTCCCGGGTGCGCTGTAGCTCGAGGCGGCCGGTGGCCGTGGCCGGGAGACGGTCGGCTTCCTCATACGCGTCGGCGTAGTACGAGACGATCGCCGGCTCGGTGCGCGGAGGGTGCGTCATGACGGGAGGGTAGAGCCGCGGCCACAGCCCGGGCATCCGGATTTCGTGCACCGCGTCGGCAGGAAACCCAGTGAACGGTCCTCAGCCTGCGCCCTCTTCCTGCACCACGGCAGGCCCCTGAAGCAGCGCAAGCACCTGCGCCGGGTCACCCCCCTCCTCGTCGGCGCCCGGGGACTCGTACCGTTCGGCGAACCGGTGCAGGTCGTGTTCGGCGAACTGGAGCGCGTTCGCGGCATCGCGCGCGTTCCAAGCCTCGATGCGTCGCCACAGCTCCTCGTGCTCAACCTCGAATACCACCAGGACCGGGACCGCCCCGGCATCCTCGACCAGGGCCCGCCACTCATCACGCTCGGCCCGGGTCCACAGCCCGTGATCGAAGACCGCGTCACGGCCGCCGGCCAGGACCTCACTCAACCGCGTCCGAAGCTCTGCGAGCACCGGCTTCTCCCGTACGGAGAACGTCCCTCGCGGATAGTCGTACCCGTACCGGCCGTACCGGGCGAACATCTCCTCGTCGGTGCACAGCCGCGTCACGCCGTGCGCGGCCAGGGCCAGAGCCAGAGTCGTCTTCCCCGATCCCGGCAGGCCGCAGAAGAGCACGCAGCGCGGTGCAGTCAGCATGCTGAGCTCCACGCCTGCGCGAGGTCGCGCACGCTTGGGTACCGGTCGGTCGGGTTCGGCGCGGTCGCCGTAGTGATAACCGTCAGCTGGGCGCCGGTGCCGCGCCAGTCCTGTTCCTCGTCGCCGCCATCGAGGAGCAGCCGCAGGAGACGGCCGAGGTTGAACACGGTCGTACGCTGGTCGATGACGGCTCCCCGCTGGAACTCCTCCGGCGCCATGTACCGGGTAGAGCCGGGCAACCGCTCGGCTTCGAGGACGAAGGGGCCTGGACGGTAGCCATCCAGGTCGCACAGCCGCATGGTGCCGGTCTCGAAGTCGTACAAGGTGCAGCCGTCGTAGAAGTCGACGGCGACCAGCCCTGCATCAGCGACGACGAGGTGGACATCGAGGATCACGGCGAGGGCCTCGTGGACTTTCTGCAGGGGCAGTTGGCGGAAGCGCGCCATGGGACTGTCCGGGTGGGAGCGCCCGCCGTGCCGGGTGCGGGTCGGGTGGTAGAGGACCACGCCCTCGGCCCACGGGTAGACGAGCGCAAGTCCGTCGTCTGTAGTGAAGCTGTGCACAATGGGGATCAGCGCGGAATGGGCGGCGACCTGGTGCACGGCGAGAGCCCGGCGCAGTGAGGCGACGGTTCCGGCCGTGCCAGCGGTCTTCACGAAGAAGCGCTCGCCGTCGATCTCGACCCCGTAGGAGACGCAACCGGAGTCCTGGTCGGCGAAGGTACGAAAGACGGTCCCCGCGGCACCCAGGGCCACATCGACGGAGGGAAGGTGCTGGGCAGTCAGCATCTGAGACTTCGGCATTCCCACGATGCTGTCAGGCTCCGAGGCGAGTGGGCACCAAATTTCTTCGCGCACCCCCGCTGATCATGCGCCTGCTACTCCGCGGGGGCTGTCGCTGTGTCCGCAGATAGTTGGTCGACGATGCGGTACTCACGTAGGCGCGCCTCGACCTGCTGGGCGAGAAGGGCAACGCCGAGATCGGAGAGGTGGACGCCGTCGCTCCACAGCGTCGGCGCCGGTCTCACCCGTTGGCGGGCGAATGTTCGGGCGAGCTCAGCGAATGGGGTCCAGACGTCGACAAACGGGACGCCAGCGGTGGCCGCGCGTTGGGCGGCGGCCCTGTTGTAGCGATCAAGGTCACGGTTCATCGCGTCGACGGTCTCCCGCTCGGCGACGGGGCCGACCGGGGTCTCGGAGACACACAATGCGACGTGCCCGCACAGCCAGGGTGGTAAGGGTGGCGGTGTAGTGCTCGGCGTACTCATCGATGGGGACGGCCTCGGCCATCCGGCCGGGCTGGTGGGCACGCCAAACGTCGTTGACGCCGCACCCGTAGACGGCGAGATCGAACCGGGCGTCCGCTGGCAGGGCCCGGGCGAGGGCAGCGAGATGGCGGGAGGTGGCGCCCCCTGGCCGCGGTTGTCGCAATCGAAGGCGACGTGGGGGTAGGCGAGCTGGAGCGCCAGGTGAACGTGGTGAACGTATCCGAGCGAGCGGTGTTCCTCGATGACAACCGTGTCCCCGACCTGGGCGGGGTTCGCTGGGTCGATCAGCCTCGGGCTGTGCGCCTGACGGTGTTCCATGATCGAGGTTCCCAGCCAGCAGACCCGGAAGGGCCGTGAGGGGTCGACCATGGTCATGAGGCGGGGCGCAGCTGGCTGGCGGTGACGAGTCGGCGGACGCCGCTGGTGTGGGGGCGCTGGGAGAGTGTTGTAACGATGGCCGTGGTGCAGAGGCGGTCGCGGACTTCGGCGGTGGCCAGGAGGCCGGGCGGTGCCTGGCCGAGTTCGGTGTGGGCGCCGTGGAAATGGGCGCGCGCTGTCCGGTGTTGGGCCGTCAGACCGACCGGGGCCAGCACGGAGGAAGGCATGGGCAGTAGGACGAGAGCCACGTCGAGGTGGTCGATACCAGCGAGCGGCATGGACAAATCGGCGGCGAGGAGGGACTGGCGTTTCATCGGAGTCCTCCTCGGATAGGGTCGGGCGCTGCGCGCTGGCCAACTGCATTGCTCAGAGGCGAGGTTACGCCGAGCACAGCGGCAGGGCCCCCGGAGGGATGACGAGGTGTCGGCGCGCCCCGTGAGATGTCGAGGCCGAGACGCACCGGTCGGCTTCCTCGAAGGCAACAGGAACTGAGGCCAGTTCCACCCGAAGGGGTGAAAGTGAGAGGGACTCAGTCCTTCAGCATCTTGTCGCGCACCGGGATCCAGTCCAGGGCGGAGCGGATGCCCTCCTCGAGGGACAGCTTCGGCGTCCACCCCAGCAGCTCGGCCGCGCGCTCGCTCTTGGTGTAGCCGCCGGCGACGTCACCGGGGCGCGGGTCGGTGTCGACCGTGGTCAGGGGCGTGCTGACGACGTTGTTGAACGCCGTGCACAGTTCCCGGACGGTGGTGCCAGAGCCGGTGCCAAGGTTGATAGCGATTGAGCGCTTCGACTCCGTGAGGATGGAGTCGAAGCGCTCGATCGCCGCGACGTGGGCCGCGGCGAGGTCCCAGACGTGCACGTAGTCCCGGATGCCCGTGCCGTCGCGCGTCGGATAGTTCGTGCCGGTGATCGGGAACGGGCGGCCTTCTTGGTGTGCCTGGATGAGCATGCCCAGGGCGTGGCTGGGCCGCTTGAGCTGAAGGCCGGTGCGCAGCTCGGGGTCGGCCCCGACCGGGTTGAAGTACCTCAGTGACAGCACGCGCGGCCCGGTCACGGCGACGTCGGCGAACATGGCCTCGCACACGGCCTTGGTGCGCGCGTAGGGGCTTTGCGGCGCCAGTGGTGCGTTTTCGTTGACGGGTGAGCCGTCCTCGGCCTGGTAGATGGAGGCCGAGGAGCTGAAGATGATGCGGTCGCACTGATTGCGGTGCAGGTGGCTGACGAAGGCCAGGCTCTTGCTGACGTTCGCCTCGTAGTAGCCGATCGGGTCCGCGACGGACTCCGGGACGACGATCAGGGCGGCGCAGTGCACCACAGCGGAGACGTCCGGGTGCTCCGAGAAAATCCGGTCGACCAGTGCGCCGTCCGCGATGTCGCCCTCGAAGAAGGTGCGCCCCTCGGTGAACTCGCGGCGGCCTCGGACGAGGTTGTCGAGGATCACTGGGGTGATGCCCGCTTCCAGACACGCTGAAGCGACGGTGCTTCCGATGTAACCGGCTCCCCCGGCGATGAGGACAGACATGGGGTTCTCTTCCCGGCCTCGTTCCAGACCCAGTAGGCGACCGGCAGCAGGCTAGCGGAGAAGCCGGGCAGGGGAGGTGGCTTCCCGCCCTGCCCGGACGTCCTGGCCCGGCTCGTCGTCGCGGCTGCGGACCACCCGAGGCCGCGGATTTCCAGACCCGGTTGACCAGGCCGGGACGCCGTGGCCACGGCGCGCCAGCAGCGCGCTGGGAGTGGCCGGAGGGTCGCCGGGTACTGGCATCCTGGCCAGAGTCGGTGTTCTGGTCGGCCTGACACGGGCATCTGCGGCACCGGCATCAGTCCGCGGCTGGGACGCAGCGGTAGGCGGCAGGAAGGATCAACGGGATGTCGACCGACGAAAGCTTTGTTAGCTGGTGTCGTAGGGCTGCTGGGTGGGTTGTCGGCAGGTGGGGCAGGGGCCGGTCCAGGTGGCAAGCAGGTGTTGGAGGAGGTCCAGGGCCTGGTAGAGGGTCAGGCCCTGGCAGGGGCTTTTGGGCAGGTCCGCTGTTCGGTGAGGAAGAGGTGGGCGGCGGTGACGAGGGTGACGTGGCGGTGCCAGCCGGTGAACGAGCGGCCCTCGAAGTGGTCGAGCCCAAGGGCTGTTTTCAGTTCGCGGTAGTCGTGCTCGATCCGCCAGCGTGACTTCGCCAGCCTGACCAGGTCTTTCGCCGGAAGGTCGGCGGGCAGGTTGGAGATCCAGTACTTGACCGGCTCGTCCTGGCCTTCGGGCCATTGGGCGATCAGCCAGGTCAGCCCGATCGTGCCGTCGTCGGCGGGTTTCGGTCGCCGGCCGGCGAGGCGGACCCGCAACAGCACGAAGTGCGAGCTCAGTGCGGCCTTGGAACCCTTACGCCAGACCACGGCCCGTCCTCGTTCCCGGCCGGCTGCCAGGACGTGCTCGCGCAGAGGGACCGGGCGGGTGCGGTATCGCGGCAGCGGCTTGGGCCCGAGTCCGCCATAGACGGGCTGGTGCGGCTCCGCGCTCTGCGGGCGGGCGGTCATCTCGCCTTTCACCTGGAGCACGTAGGCGAGTCCGCGGTCTTCCAAGCCGTGGCGGAAGTCCGCGTTCGCCCCGTAGCCCGCGTCCGCGACCAGAGCGGCGGGCCGCAGCCCGGTATCCGCGAGTTCGTCGAGCATGTCCAGGGCGAGCCGCCATTTCGGCTGGTGATGCACGTCGGCGGGGATCCGGCACGCTTCCCGACGTGCTGCCGCCTGCGGACCGTCCCAGGAGGCGGGCAGGAACAAACGCCAGGCCAGCGGGCACGACGCGCTATCGGAAGCGGCGTGGACGCTCACCCCGATCTGGCAGTTGGCGACCTTGCCCGGAGTGCCGGAGTACTGCCGGGCCACTCCCGCGGACGCTTTGCCGTCCTTGGGGAAGCCGGTGTCGTCCACCACCCATACCTGGGGACGGACGGCCTGCACGGCCCGCCACGCAAGCCGGGCCCGCACGTCCTCGACCGGCCAGGTCGAGGACGTCATGAACTGCTGCAACTGCTGATGGTCGACCCCGAGGCGTTCAGCCATCGGCTGCATTGACTTGCGCCGGCCGTCCAGCAGCAGCCCCCGCAGATACAACTGGCCCTTCGCCTGCCAGTCCCGCCGCACCAGCGGTGCGAACACCTCGGAGGTGAACTTCTCCAACCGGACCCGCACCGCCGCAAGCTCCCCAGCCCTCATACAACCAGCGAACTACCAGACACTCACCGCGACAAGACCCCCTAACAAAGCACTACTAGGGAGCGTATTGGGTCGTGATCAATCTGAGAGTTTT
>NZ_JAGGOW010000221.1 GCF_018614135.1 Streptomyces sp. ISL-66 | reverse complement strand
CGGCCGCGCGGGCGGACGCACCCGCCCGGCCTGCGAGAATGGCGAGGTGATCGACCCCCGCCGGCTGCGCATCCTGCGGGCCGTGGCGGACCACCGTACGGTGACCGCCGCGGCCGCAGCCCTCTACCTCACCCCCTCCGCCGTCTCCCAGCAGCTCGCGGCGCTGGAGCAGGAGACGGGGCACGCGCTGCTGACCCGCAGCGGCCGGGGCGTACGGCTCACCGCGGCCGGGGAGATCCTGCTCGGCCACGCCCACGAGGTGCTCGCACAGCTGGAGCGGGCGGAAGCGGAACTCGCCGCCTACGCGGGCGGCTCCGCGGGCGAGGTCACCGTGGCCGCCTTCGCCACCGGCATCGCCGAGGTACTGGCCCCGGCCATCACCCGGCTCGCCGCGGACCACCCCGGGATCCGGCTGCGCGTACGCGACGCGGAGGGCGACCAGAGCCTGCTGCTCCTGCTCGACGGGGAGGCGGACGTGGCGCTGGCCGTCGAGTACCGGGGCGCCCCGGGCGCCGACGACGGCCGACTGTCCGTGCTCCCGCTCTACGCCGAGCCGTTCGACGCGGTCCTACCGGCCGGGCACCGGCTCGGCGACCTGCCGGAGGTGTCCCTGGCTGACCTCTCCGATGCGGACTGGGTGGGCCAGTACCCCGGCAACCCCTGCCATGACGTGATGCTCCTCGCCTGTGAACTGGCAGGGTTCCAGCCGCGGTTGGTGCACTCCTCCGACGACTTCCGGGCCGTGGTGGCCCTGGTCGGCGCCAGCGCCGGAGTGGCCCTCGTACCGCGGTCGGCGCTGCGCGGCATGGACCTCAAGGAGGTCCGGGTCCGTCCGGTGTCCGGCCCGGCGCCCACCCGCCGCGTCTTCGCCGCCACCCGGCGCGGCGCCGAGGCGCACCCACTGATCGCCCCGGTCCTGGCGGCCCTGACCCGAGAGGCGGACCGTCTTCCGGAGCACTGACCCGGTGCCGCGTCCGGAGACCTACCCGATCGCGAAGACGGCGCCGGGCGCGGCGTGGTCCACGGGGCCGTGGTAGCGGGCGGCGGCGCGGGACACGGCCTCGGCCGGGGCCAGGTCCCGGCCGACGTGCGTGACGACGAGCCGCCGGGCCCGGGCGGCGCTCGCGGTGTCGCCGGCCTCCTCGGGGGTGTGGTGCACGGGTTCGGCGCCGGCCGGGTGCGCCGCGCTGTCGGCCTCGCACAGCAGGAGCGAGCAGTCCTCGGCGAAGCGGGTCAGGGCCGGACAGGGCGCCGTGTCACCGGAGTACACCAGCGACGCGCCCCCGGACTCGGCACGCAGGGCGAAGGCCGGTACGCCGTGGGACACCGCCCGGCTGGTGAGGCCGAGGCCGCCGATCCGCGCGTGGTGGCCGTCGTACAGGGCCACGGCGCATCCGGTGCCCGGACAGGCCCGCCGGGGTCGCGGCGCGCCCGGCGAACTTCCCGGCCACAGCGTCACTCGCTAGTGCCGCGTCAGGNNTTGCCTGACGCGGCACTAGACGCGGATGACCTCCACGCCCGCCGACTCGAACTCCTCGGCGACCGAGGGGGCCAGCCCGGTGTCCGTCACCAGGACGTCCACGGCGTCGGTGGCGACGATGCGGGCGAAGGCGCGGACACCCAGCTTGCTGGAGTCGGCCGCGATCACCACGCGGCGGGCCCGCTCGCACAGCAGCCGGTTCATGGCCGCCTCGTCCTCGTGGCGGGTGGCGGCGCCGTCGGCCGGATCGAAGGCGTCCACGCCGAGGACGGCGGTGTCCACGGAGAGCTGGCCGAGCACCTCCATCGCCAGAGGGCCGGTGAGCTCGTAGGACTGGGGCCGGGCCACGCCGCCCGTCAGCACGATCTTGAACTGCGGCCTGATGACCAGTTCGCCCGCGATGTTGAGCGCGTTGGTGACCACGGTGAGGGCGGGGGAGCCGGTGGCCAGGTCGGGCCGGGCGGCCAGCGCCCGCGCCACCTCGGTGGTCGTGGTGCCGCCGGTGAGGCCGATGACCTCGCCCGGGACGATCAGGGCGGCGACCGTCTCGCTGATGCGGCCCTTCTCGGCGGCCCGGCGCGAGGTGCGGTAGCGCAGGGGGAGTTCGTACGAGACCCCGTGCAGGACGGCTCCGCCGCGGGTGCGCACCAGCAGCTGCTGTTCGGCGAGCTGGTCGAGGTCGCGGCGGATCGTGGCGGCGGACACGCCGAGGGCCTCCGCGGCGGGCTCCACCTCGAGCTCGCCCCGCTCCACCAGCAGGTCCAGCAGTGTCTGCCAGCGTTCCTTGCGGGTCATCCGCCGCCCCTTCGGTCTTCGCTTCGGTCTTCGCTCGGTCGTCGCTTCGGTCTCGGCTCCGGTCTGGGCTCCGGTCTGGGCTTCGATCGTCGCTCGACCGTTCGCTTCGATGTGCTCACTTGGCCTACGCGTCGGCCCGTGCGTTGACCTTAACGCAGGAGATCATCCCCGAGATGCTTGAAGTTGCGTGAAAGAGCCCACTATCTTGCAAGAACACGCATTGAGGGTGCACGCACCGCGCTAGGGAGCCGCCATGAGCCATGTCGCGTACGAGCTGGGCACGCAGCCCGCATGCTGGGAACGGGCCGCCGAACTGGCCCCGGAACACCGGGCGGTGCTGCCGCGGCCGGGGGAGCGTACCGCGATCGTCGGCTGCGGGACCTCGTACTACATGGCCCAGGCGGCCGCCGTGTTGCGGGAGGAGGCCGGGCAGGGCGAAACCGACGCGTTCCCCGCGTCGGAGTTCCCCCGCCACCGGCGCTACGACCGGGTCATCGCGCTGACCAGGTCCGGGACCACCACCGAGGTGCTCGACCTGCTTGCCGGCCTGCGGGACGCGGGCACGCCCACGACCGCCGTCATCGGCGACCCGGCCACCCCCGTGATCACCCTGGCGGACGCGCTCGTCGTCCTGGACTTCGCCGACGAGCGCTCCGTCGTCCAGACCCGGTTCGCCACCACCGCCCTCACCCTGCTGCGCGCCCACGTCGGCCTGCACACCCCCTCCGTCGTGGCCGACGCGCGCGCCGCCCTCGCCGAGCCGCTCCCCGCGGAGCTGGAGACCCGGGGGCAGTTCACCTTCCTCGGCCGCGGCTGGAGCGTCGGACTCGCCAACGAGGCCGCGCTGAAGATGCGCGAAGCCGCCCTGGCCTGGGCCGAGTCCTACCCGGCGATGGAATACCGGCACGGGCCGATCAGCGTCTCCGCGCCCGGCACCGCCACCTGGTCCCTCGGCGAGGCACCCGAGGGGCTCGCCGACCAGGTCCGGGGGACCGGGGCCCAGTGGGTGGCCGGGCACCTCGACCCGCTCGCCGAGCTGGTCCGCGTACACCGGCTGGCCGTCGCCGTCGCCTCGCACCAGGGCCTGGACCCGGACGCGCCGCGCAACCTGACCCGCTCGGTGATCCTCACCGCGGGCGAGGAGGCGGTCCGATGAGCCTCGTCTCCGCGGGCGCCCTCGTCCAGCAGGCGGCCGCCCGGGGCCGCGCCGTCGCCGCCTTCAACATCATCACGCTGGAACACGCCGAAGCGGTCGTCGCGGGCGCCGAGTCGGCCGGACTGCCCGTGGTCCTCCAACTCAGCGAAAACGCCGTCAAGTTCCGCGGCGGACAGCTGCTGCCCATCGCCCGCGCCGCCCTCGCCGTCGCCGAGGCCGCCGGGGTGCCGGTCGGCCTGCACCTGGACCACGTCAAGAGCTCCGACCTGCTGCGGCAGGCCGTGGACGCGGGATTCAGCTCGGTGATGTACGACGCCGCGCACCTGTCCTACGCCGAGAACCTGGACGCCACCCGCTCCGCCGCCGACTGGGCCCACGTCAACGGGCTCTGGATCGAGGCCGAGTTGGGCGAGGTCGGCGGGAAGAACGGGGCCGCGCCCCTGGACCCGCACGCGCCGGGTGCCCGTACCGACCCGGACGAGGCGCGGCGGTTCGTCGCCGACTCGGGGGTGGACTCGCTGGCGGTGGCCATCGGCAGCAGCCACGCCATGACCAGCCGGACCGCCGCCCTGGACCACGCGCTGCTCGCCCGCCTCGCCAAGACGGTGGACGTGCCGCTGGTCCTGCACGGCTCCTCCGGCCTGCCGGACGGGGAACTCGCGGCGGCGGTCGCGGGGGGCATCCGCAAGGTCAACATCGGCACCGCGCTCAACGTGGCGATGACCGAGGCCATCCGGGCCCATCTGACCCCGGCGGATCCGCGCCCGTACCTGACGGCCGCCCGGACGGCTATGACGGCGACGGTGGTGGCTATGATCAGCGCCTTGAACTGAGCGCGCGGTGTGAGTGTCCGGGGGGACTTGATGGGCGTACGGCGGGGCCGCACCAGCAGGCGGCGACTTCTCCTGATGCTGGGGGCCCCGCTGGTCCTCGCCGGCACGGGATTCGGCGTCGCGTCCGCGCTGACGGGCGACGAGGACCCGCGGCACGAGATCCACACCAGCCTGGAGCCGCTGAACGAGCGGTTCGCCGAGTACACGGGCGAGCTCGCCGAAGCGCACTGGCAGGCCTACGACATCGACGACCGGGGTGACCGGCTCACCGTTCCGAGTCCCGATCACCGCATCCGCGTCGTCGGCGTCGCCCGGCTCCGCACGGGAGGCGCCGTCAAGGCCATGGATGGCGGCGCCACCTTCTTCACGGCCACGCCGAAGGCCCTGCCGGACCGGCTGAAGCCCTACCTGCCGACCGACGCGCAGTGGCTGCGCAGTGCCCACTTCGACAAGCTCGTGGCCGAGACGGACACGGAGGGCCCGGGCGGGAGCGAGGTCTGCTTCGACCCGCAGCGCGACCTGATGTACTTCGACCTGCTCAGCGTCGGCTGAGAGCGGTCACGGGGGTCGTGGGGGGTCGTGGGGGTCAACGGTAAACGGGTCAACGGGGTCGTGGGGGTCAACCGGGGGCGAAGGCGGTCCTGAGACCCGGTTACGCCGTCAGTACCGGCTCCCCGTAGTGCTCGACCTCGGGGAACGGCTCGTAGAAGCGGTGCAGCAGCCCCCGCCACCGCTCGTACTCGGCCGAGCGGCGGAAGCCCTCGGTGTGGTCGGCCAGCGTCTCCCACTCCACCTGGAGCAGGAAGCGCGATCCGCGCCCCTCGTCCAGGCAGCGCCGCAGCTCCAGCGAGCGGAAGCCCTTCTGTACCGAGATGAGGGGCCTGGCCTTCGTGAACGCGGCGAGGAACTCGTCCTCCAGGCCGGCCCGGACGTCGAGCAGCGCACTTTCCAAGATCATGGAGCGCATCCTAACGGGCCCCGATCCGCCCGGGGTCGGGGGGAATCGCCGCGAGGCCCCTCCCGCCCGACGTCGATCCTGGCTGCCCCCTCGCCGGACCCTCGCTGCCCCCTTGCCGGTCTCTCGCTGGTCCTCCGCCGCCCCTTCCGGATTCTTGGAACAGGTTCTAGTCTGCCCCCGCACCGGCGATGGAGTGGAGACGCCCGCGAGCCGGTCAGCCACGAGAGACCCGGAGGGGCCGTGCACCTCGAATACACGCCTGAGCAGCAGCAGTTGCGCACCGAGCTGCGCTCCTACTTCGCCGAGCTGATCCCCGAGGACGTCTACGCCCGGTACGAGGATCCTGCCGAGCAGAAGCGCTTCTACCGGGAGACCATCCGCCGGCTGGGCGCCGACGGCTGGCTCGGGGTCGGCTGGCCCGAGGAGTACGGCGGGCGCGGGATGTCGCCCATGGACCAGTTCATCTTCTTCGACGAGGCCGCGCAGGCCGTCGTACCGCTCCCACTGATGGCGCTCAACACCGTCGGGCCGACCATCATGCAGTTCGGCACGGACGAGCAGAAGGCGTACTTCCTCCCCAAGATCCTCGCCGGCGAGATCGACTTCGCCATCGGCTACAGCGAGCCCGACGCCGGCACCGACCTCGCCGCCCTCAAGTGCAAGGCCGTCCGCGAGGGCGACGAGGAGACCGGGACCTACGTGGTCAACGGCCAGAAGATCTGGACGACCAACGGCGACACCGCCGACTGGGTCTGGCTCGCCGTCCGCACCGACCCCGACGCCCCTGCCCACAAGGGCATCACCATGCTCCTGGTCCCCACCAGCGACCCCGGCTACTCCTGCACCCTCATCAACACCCTCGCCTCGCACGACACCACCGCCAGCTACTACGAGGACATCCGCGTCCCCGCGAGCCGCCGCGTCGGCCAGGAGAACAAGGGCTGGCGCCTGATCACCAACCAGCTCAACCACGAGCGCGTCACTCTCGCCGCCCACGGCACCATGGCCATCCGCGCCCTCCACGACGTCCAGCGCTGGGCCGCCGACACCAAGCTCGCCGACGGCCGCCGCGTCATCGACCTCACCTGGGTCCGCGGCCGCCTCGCCCGCACCCACGCCCGGCTCGACGCGATGAAGCTGCTGAACTGGCAGATGGTCAACGCCGTCCAGGACGGCACCCTCACCCCGCAGGACGCCTCGGCCGTCAAGGTCTACGGCTCCGAGGCGCGCCGGGACGCGTACGCCTGGCTGATGGAGGTGGTCGGCGCGGCCGGCTCCCTCAAGGACGGCTCCGCGGGCGCCGTCTTGCACGGCGAACTGGAACGCGGCTACCGCAGCGCGGTGATCTTCACCTTCGGCGGCGGCAACAACGAGATCCAGCGCGAGATCATCTCGTGGATCGGCCTGGGCATGCCCCGCGTCCGCCGCTGACCCGAGGGGCCTCCGGGGCCGGTCATACCTGGGCCGCGCCGCCGTCCACGAAGAGTTCGATGCCGGTGATGAAACTGCTCTCCCGCGAGGCGAGGAAGAGGGCCGCCGCGGCCACCTCCTCGGGCCGGCCGGCCCGGCCGAGCGGTACGCCGGCGGTCGCCCGCTCGCGGACGGCGGCCGGCGCCCGGTCCAGGGCGGGGGTTCGGATCGGTCCCGGGCTGAGGGTGTTGACCCTGATCGAGCGCCCGGCGAGCTCCAGCGCGAGGCTGCGCGCGAGCGACCGTACGGCCGCCTTCGTGGCGGCGTACACGCCGAACCGCGTGGACGCCGAGGATCCGGCGGCCGAGCCGAGCAGGATGACCGAGGCGCCGTCCCGCAGCAGCGGCAGGGCCCGTTGGACGGTGAAGAACGAGCCCCGGAAGTTCAGGTCCGAGGTCGCGTCGAACTGCTCCTGCGTGAACTCGGCGAAGCCGCCCGCCGGTCCGCCGCCGGCGTTGGCCACCAGCACGTCGACGGGACGGCCCGCCTCCGCCACGACCGCGAAGAGCCGGTCCAGATCCTCGACCAGGGAGGCGTCACCGCACACGGCGACGGCGCGGTCACCCAGTTCCCGGGCCGCCGCCGCGAGTTCGTCCGCCCGTCGGCCGGTGATGAAGACGCGGGCCCCTTCCCGTACGAAGCGGTGGGCCGTCGCCAGGCCGATGCCGGACGAGCCGCCCGTGATCACGGCCACCCGGCCTTCGAGCTGTCCGTCAAGCGGTGCGGCGCCCCGTCCGGCGTCCGTTCCGGCGCCTTCCGCGGCGTCCTGCCCGACGTCCAGTCCGGCGCCCTCCCCGTCGTCCTGCCGGGCGCCTTCCATGGCGTCCTGTCCGGCTGCCTGCCCGGCACCCTCCCCGGCGCCCTGCCCGGCTTCCTGTCCGTCGGTTCGTCCCGTGCGCATGGCCGTGCCTCCTCGTCCCGAGGGGAAGCGGGTGCGGTCCGCCGATGGGGAATCTTAGGGGCGCGTACGGGCGGTCGCCGGGTGGAATGCTGGAAGTGCGGCGGGCAGGCGGGCCGACGCGCCCCGCGAGCGGCGGGGGAAACGCGGGAAGGAGAGCGGGCATGGGCATGGGCACCGGGAGCGGGTATGGGTGAGAGTGGTGGACCCGATCCCGGGCTCTACGGTCCCGGCTCGGTCACCTGGCAGTGCCACGGCGACCCGATGATGTGGATCGCCGGGGTCCGCGCGCTCTACCTCCAGGCCCTGCACCCGCGCGCCGTCCGCGGGGTCATGGAGAACAGCTCCGCGTTCAGCGGCGAGCGGGGCCCGGGAGACGCCTGGGGCCGCCTGCTGCGCACCGCCGACTTCGTCGGCACGCTCACCTACGGCACCACCGAGGCCGCCGAACGGGCCGGCGCCCGGGTCCGCAAGATCCACCGCATGCTGTCCGCGACGGATCCGGCCACCGGCGCGCGCTTCCCCATCGACGACCCCGAGCTGCTCCTGTGGATCCACTGCGCGCAGATAGACAGCTTCCTGCACGTCCTGCGCCGCTCGGGGATCCCGCTCAGCCCCGCACAGGCCGACCGCTACGTGGCCGAGAACATCGTCAACGCCCGGCTCGTCGGGCTCGACCCGTCCGGGGTGCCGGCCGACACGGCGGCCCTCGCCGCCTACTTCGAGCGGGTCCGCCCCGAGCTCGCCGCCGGCCCCGACGCCCATGCCGTCGACGCCTTCCTGTGCGGCCCGCCCGTCCACCCGCTCCTCGTCCCTGGCCGAAACCTCGTGTGGCGCCCGCTCGCCGCCCTCGCCTACGGATCACTCCCGGCCTACGCGCACCGGCTGTACGGCCGCCCCCCACCGGACCCGCGCCGCGTCACCCGGCGCCTGCGTCTCACCGGTAGCCTGCTGCGCAGCATTCCCGCAGGTCTGCGCTGGCAGTTGCCTCCAGGTCACATCTTGAGAGCGATGCGCCGCATGGGCCCCGGGAGCCGTCCCTCCCCGTACACACTGCGTACATCAGCGTCCATACTGGACGGGCCGGGGAGGGCGTAGCACGACACACGGGGGCGACTTCAAGACATGGCGGAGTCCAGACTGATCCAAGGCCGGTACCGCTCGCTCGACCTGATCGGCCGCGGCGGCATGGGCGAGGTGTGGCGGGCCCGGGACGAATCGCTCGGCCGCCACGTGGCCGTGAAGTGCCTCAGGCCCATCGGGCCCGAGCAGGACGCCCACCTCACCCAGGTGCTGCGCGAGCGCTTCCGCCGCGAGGCGCGCGTCGCCGCGTCCCTCCAGCACCGGGGCGTCACCGTCGTCCACGACTTCGGCGACGACAGTGCCGCGGGCGGACCCCTCTACCTGGTCATGGAGCTGCTCGAAGGCCGTAACCTCAGCCAGCTCCTGGAGGACAACGAGGCCCGCCCGCTGCCCGTGGACGTGGTCGTCGACGTCGCCGAGCAGATGGCGGCCGCCCTCGGCTACACGCACGACCAGGGCGTCGTCCACCGCGACCTCAAGCCNNCGACTTCGGCATCGCCCGCCTCGCCGCCGACATCGGCTTCACCGCGAAGCTGACCGGCGGCGCCATGGCCATGGGTACCCCGCACTACATGTCGCCCGAGCAGATCGCGGGCGGCGAGGTCGACCACCGCAGTGACCTCTACTCGCTCGGCTGCGTCCTCTACGAGATCGCCACCGGCGCCCCGCCCTTCGACCTCGGCGACTCCTGGTCCGTCCTGGTCGGCCACCGGGACACCGAGCCGGTGCCGCCGCGCGAGCACCGGCCCGAGCTGCCCGGCTACTTCGAGCGGCTGGTCCTCGACCTGCTCGCGAAGCGGCCCGAGGACCGGCCGGGCGACGCCCGCCACCTG
>NZ_JAGGOW010000220.1 GCF_018614135.1 Streptomyces sp. ISL-66 | reverse complement strand
CCACCGGGCCGCGGCGCCGGCGTAGCCGCCGGGTCGGGCGGGGCCGGGCCTGGCCGCCCGGATGCGCGGGATCGCCATGAACCCCGTGGTCGCCGTGAACGCCAAGAGGCGGGATCAGGCGGACCCCCGGCCGCTCGATCCCGCCTCTTGCCCCCCGCGACCCCCGTCCCACCCCCGTAGGACGGGCCCCCCGGCCCATGGTCTGTGTGGTCGTGTGTCGCTCGCGTCGTGCTCGGCGCTCGCGTCGTGCTCGTCTTCGTGGCCGTGCGTCCCCGCAGGGGCCTTACGCCACGAGCTCCTCGAAGGACTCCGACTCGTCGCGGCCGAAGCTCAGGGCCTCGTCCTCGCGCATCCGGCGCAGCGAGCGCCAGATGCTCGACTTCACCGTGCCGACGCTGATGCCCAGGATCTCCGCGATCTCCGGGTCGGTGCGGCCCTCGTAGTACCGCAGCACCAGCATCGTGCGCTGCGGCTCCGGGATCCGGGTGAGCGCCTGCCACAGCACCGCGCGCAGCTCCGTACCGCCCATGGCGTCCGTGTCCGAGGCCGTCTCCGGCAGCTCCTCGGTCGGGTACTCGTTGAGCTTGCGCCGGCGCCAGGCGCTGATGTGCAGGTTCGTCATCGTGCGCCGCAGGTATCCGCCGACGGCGGCCTTGTCGCTGATGCGGTCCCAGGCGCGGTACGTGGAGAACAGCGCGGTCTGCAGCAGGTCCTCGGCCTCGTAACGGTCGCCGGTCAGGTGGAAGGCCGTCGCGTAGAGGGCGGACCGCCGCTCCTGGACGTACGCGGTGAACTCGGCCTCGTTGGAGGAATCCGTGCGGTACGCGGAGTCCGGCGTGCGCTGCACGGGGACGGAGGGGCGCTGGTAGGTCTTCGCGTCGATGGCCACCACGTGCGCCGGCCGCCGGGAAGGGGCCGTCGCCGTACGGACTGCCGTCCGGCGGTTCACATCGTGCAGCCGCGTGACAACCGCGCTGGTTGTGGTTCCGTGCAGCGTGCTCATCTCGCGCCCCCCGTCGTGGAGTCTGTCCGTTCGTTGGTAGAAGACTGCCCGCCCGACATAACCGGGGTGTCCTTCGACTGTCACAGGCCTGTCACAGGGTCCGGGGATGGTCCGGGCCGAGTCCGGGCCGAGTCCGGGCCGGGGACCCGCGCCGGTCCGCGGCAGTCCGCGGCGGACGCCCGCCACACGTGCGCCAGGCTCCCGCCGCACCTGCGCCGCACCTCCGTCCGGGATTGGGCACGCCGGGCGGTCGAAGTCCCGAGGGCCGATGGGACAGAATGAGCCCGTGCCCTTCCTGTTGCTCATCGAGGACGACGACGCCATCCGCACGGCCCTCGAACTCTCCCTGTCACGCCAGGGCCACCGTGTGGCCACCGCGGCGACGGGAGAGGACGGCCTCAAACTGCTGCGCGAGCAGCGGCCGGACCTGATCGTCCTGGACGTCATGCTCCCCGGGATCGACGGCTTCGAGGTGTGCCGGCGGATCCGCCGTACCGACCAGTTGCCGATCATCCTGCTGACCGCGCGCAACGACGACATCGACGTGGTCGTCGGCCTGGAGTCCGGAGCCGACGACTACGTCGTCAAGCCCGTCCAGGGCCGGGTGCTCGACGCCCGCATCCGGGCCGTGCTGCGCCGCGGGGAGCGGGAGGCCACCGACTCCGCGGTCTTCGGCTCGCTGGTCATCGACCGGTCCGCCATGACGGTGACCAAGAACGGCGAGGACCTCCAGCTCACCCCGACCGAGCTGCGGCTGCTGCTGGAACTCAGCCGGCGCCCCGGCCAGGCGCTCTCGCGGCAGCAACTCCTGCGGCTCGTCTGGGAGCACGACTACCTGGGGGACTCGCGCCTCGTCGACGCGTGCGTGCAGCGGTTGCGCGCCAAGGTCGAGGAAGTGCCCTCGTCGCCCACCCTGATCCGTACGGTGCGGGGCGTCGGCTACCGACTGGACTCCCCTCAGTGATCAAGGCCCTCTTCGCGGGCCGGCGCTGGACCAGCCTGCGGCTGAGGCTCCTCATCGTGTTCGCCCTGGTCGCGCTGACCACCGCCGTCTCCGCGTCCGGGATCGCGTACTGGCTCAACCGCCAGGCCGTCCTCGACCGGACCCAGGACGCGGCCCTCGGCGACTTCCGCCAGGAGATGCAGAACCGGGCCGCCGCGCTGCCCGTCGATCCGACGCAGGAGGAACTGCAGCGCACCGCCGAGATGATGGCGGCCAGCAGCCCCGGCTACAGCGTGCTGCTCCTGTGCGAGCGCAAGGACGGCACCAAGGTGACCGGCGCGGCCGGCCCCGACGCCTTCCGGATGTCGGACGTGCCCAAGTCGCTCCAGCGCGCGGTCAACGACCGGCAGAAGACGACGGCGGTCAACGACGCCGAATACCACATGTACTGGCAGCGGACGAAGCCGCAGGGCAATCCGTACCTGGTCGGCGGCACCCGGATCGTGGGCGGCGGGCCGACCGGCTACATGTACAAGTCCCTCGCGCATGAGCGCGACGACCTCAACGCCCTGGCCTGGTCGCTGACCATCGCCACCGGCCTCGCGCTGCTCGGCTCCGCGCTGCTCGCGCAGGCCGCGGCCCGGACCGTGCTGAAGCCCGTACAGCGGCTGGGTGACGCGGCGCGGCGGCTCGGCGAGGGGGAGCTGGACCACCGCCTGGAGGTGTCGGGGACGGACGAACTCGCCGACCTGGCGCACACCTTCAACAAGACGGCGGAGGCGCTGGAGAAGAAGGTCGCCGACATGAGCGCGCGGGAGGAGTCCAGCCGGCGGTTCGTCGCGGACATGTCCCACGAACTGCGCACGCCGCTGACGGCGTTGACGGCGGTCGCCGAGGTGCTGGAGGAGGAGGTCGACGATCTCGATCCGATGATCGCACCGGCGGTGGCGCTGGTCGTGAGCGAGACCAGGCGGCTGAACGACCTGGTGGAGAACCTCATGGAGGTCACCCGTTTCGACGCGGGAACCGCGCGGCTGGTCTTGGACGACGTGGACGTCGCCGACCAGGTGACGGCGTGCATCGACGCGCGGGCCTGGCTCGACGCGGTCGAACTCGACGCGGAGCGGGGAATCGTGGCGCGCCTCGATCCGCGGCGCCTGGACGTGATCTTGGCCAACCTGATCGGCAACGCCCTCAAGCACGGCGGTTCGCCGGTACGGGTCTCCGTGCTGGTGGAGGGGGAGTGGCTGGTCATCGCCGTGCGGGACAACGGGCCGGGCATCCCGCAGGACGTGCTGCCGCACGTCTTCGACCGGTTCTACAAGGCGAGCGCCTCCCGGCCGAAGTCGGACGGCAGCGGGCTGGGCCTGTCGATCGCGCTGGAGAACGCGCACATCCACGGCGGCGACATCACCGCCGCGAACAGGGCGGAGGGCGGTGCGCTGTTCACCCTGCGGCTGCCGATGGACGTGGGGAAGGTGATCGCGCATGAAGACGAGGCGTAGTCGTAGCCGCATGCGGAGTTCGGCGGTCGCGTCCCTGTGCGGACTCGCCGTCGGGGGGCTCGCCCTCTCGGGGTGCGGGATCCAGGCGAGCACCGTGCCGGTGGACGTGGGCGCGGCGCCCTCGCGGGTGTCCTGCGACACCCCGGCCAAACCGTCGACCGGCTCGGCCACCGTGCAGGGCATCCGGGCCACGGTGGAGCTGGTCTGCGGATCCCAGCTGGTCGGAGTCGAGCGAGTGGTGCCGATGCCGGAGAAGAAGCCGTCCCGGGACGCGGTCGTACTGGTCAGCCAGGCCCTGCTGGAGGCGCTGCAGCGGGAGCCGTCGCCGGAGGAACGGGACGCGGGCTTCACGACCGGGGTCCCGGCCGGACTGACGGCGGCCGCGCCGCGGCCGGGCGACCCGGCGGGGACGGTCCGCCTCAGCCGCAAGCCGGAGGACCTGCCGCCGGTGGCCCTGTCGCAGATCGTGTGCACGCTGTCGGACAGCGAAGCGGTCTCGGCGGGACCGGGACCGGTGGTCCTGGGCGGCCCGGACTCGGACCCGCCGCGGGCCTGGGAGTGCAGCGCGGCCGTCCGCTCCCGCCCCGAAGCCGTCCCGACCCTGGGCGACGTGGTCCTCCCGACGCCTTCCTGACGCGCCGCGGGACCGAGAACCGTCGGGGGACCTCGCCGTCGCCCCTGGGGCGTCGGCCTCGTCCTCTTCAGGGGAGGCGCGGGCCCGTGAGGTGGGTCGTCAGTTCTTCCACGAAGGCGGCCTGGCGGGGCGGGAGGGGGCCGGGGCGGGTCGCGCAGAACCACGTGCGGGTCAGGGGCCGGGCCCCGATGCGGACCAGGGCGAGGCCGTGCGAGGCGGCGTAGGGCGACGCCACCCAGTTCGGCAGGATCGCCACGCCCTGCCCGCCCGCCGCCATCTCGATGACCAGGTCGGTCACCAGGGGCATGGTGGTGATGCGGGCGGGCCGGGCGTCCGGGGGGATCGGCAGCGGTTGCGCGGGGATGCGGCTCTGGTCGTAGACGTCGTAGAGGACCAGGTCCACGCCCGTGAAGTCGCGGGCCGTCACATGCGTGCGGGACGCCCAGGGGTGCCCGGCGGGCACCACGGCCACCATCTCGTCCTCGAACAGCGGGCTCAGCCGCACCCGGTCCATCTGCGCGTCCTGCTTGGTGACCAGGGCGACGTCGACGAGGTCGGCGAGGAGGGCCGGGATCGGCGCGTCGTCGGGGACCGTGACGATCCGCACCTCGGTGTCCGGCTCCCGTGCGCGGAAGGCTCGCAGTACGGGGGGCAGCCACGGGAAGGTGGTGCTGCACTGCGCGGCGAAGCGCACCCGGCGGTCCCTGCCGTCACGGATGTCCCGCAGGTCGCGGGTGGCCGACTCCAGTTCACCGAGCACCTGGCGCGCGGCGACGAGCATCCTGCGGCCGGCCGGGTTCGGCACCAGCCGGCGGCCCGCGCGCTCGAAGAGCCGCATCCCCAGCCGGTCCTCCAGCCGGGTCAGGCGCTGGCTGAGGGCGGGTTGGCTCACGTAGAGCCGTGAGGCGGCGGCCGTGAGCGAGCCGGTCTCGGCCATCGCCTCCAGCAACTCCAGGTCACGCAGGTCGACATCCATAAGCGTGGATTATCACATGCTTCAAAATCGGTCGTGGTGTGATGAGTTGACGGGACGTACGTTTCCGGTGTCAGCGAGTTGAGCCGATCGGTCGAACCGGTCGGATACGAAAGGCACCTCCACCATGTCCGACGTCACGACCCACGACTTCGCCGTCCACGGCAGCCGTACCGCCCTCGTCACCGGCTCGTCCAGCGGCATCGGCCTGGACATCGCCCGCGCCTTCCTGGAGGCCGGCGCGAACGTCGTCCTCAACGGCCGCGACGCCGGCCGCCTCGCCAAGGCAGCGGCCGTCCTCGGCCGGCCGGAGCGCACCGCCTGGGTCGCGGGCGACATCGCCGACCCGGGCACCGGCGAAGCGCTCGTCCGTACCGCCCTCGACCGCTTCGGGACCGTCGACGTCCTCGTGAACAATGCCGGGACCTTCGCGTCCAAGCCCTTCACCGAGGTCACCGAGGAGGAGTTGGACGGCTTCCTGACCCACAACCTCAAGGGCACCTACCTCACCACCCAGGCCTTCGTACGGGCGGTGCGCGCGCAGGGGCGCCGCGCCGGAGTCGTCAACATCGGCACCGTCCTGGTGGAGCACGGCCTGGCCGGCTTCCCGGCCTCGGCGCCGGTGGCGAGCAAGGCCGGTGTGCACGGGCTGACGATCAGCCTGGCGGCGGAGCTCGCGGCCGACGGCATCCGGGTCAACCTCGTGGCGCCCGGCATCGTGCGCACGCCGCTGCACGAGGGCGCCGACGTGGACGCGTACGGGGGCCTCGCGCTGCTGAACCGGGTCGGCGAGGTCGCGGAGATCTCGCAGGCGGTCCTCTACCTCGCGGACGCGGAGTTCGTCACGGGCCACGTCCTGCGCGTGGACGGCGGCCACGTCACCGGCCGCTCCTGAGGTGTTGCCCCCGCGGCCCGTACCCCGACGCTCCGTCCGGCCCGTCCGGCGACCGAACCGCACCAGGACGGCGACCGGCCCCGGGCAAGGGCCGGATCCGACGTCGGCCCCCTGAGCCGGAGCTCAGGGGGCCGAGGTAGGGACCGACAGACCGACGGACGGAGTCCGGCGCAGCGGGCCGAAGCCCGTGAGGCGCCCTGGCGCCCTGACGCCGTGGTGCGAGGGGCGCGTCGAGAAGGCTAGATGCCCGCTGCCGCCGCCAGGTCCTTCTTGATCGCGTCGAGGACTTCCCGGCCGCGGGCGCGGGCCGGGGCGAGGTCCGCGGCGTCCGCCACCGGGACCACGACCTCCAGGTAGCACTTCAGCTTGGGCTCCGTGCCCGACGGACGGACGATCACCCGGGCCTTGTAGTCGCCCTCCAGGTAGTAGCGCAGCCCGTCCGTGGGCGGGAGCGTCGCCGTACCCCGGTTCAGGTCCTCCGCCGAGGTGACGCGCAGGCCCGCCAGCGAGAGCGGGGGCCGCGCGCGCAGCGCCGCCATCGCCGAGGCGATGACCGACAGGTCCTCGACGCGGACCGACAGCTGGTCGGTGGCGTGCAACCCGTGCTCCATCGCCAGGTCGTCCAGGAGGTCGGTCAGGGTCCGGCCCTGCTCCTTGAGCTCCGAGGCCAGTTCGGCGACGAGCAGGGCGGCCGTGACGCCGTCCTTGTCGCGGACGCCCTCGGGGTCCACGCAGTAGCCGAGCGCCTCCTCGTAGCCGTAGCGCAGGCCCTCGACCCGGGAGATCCACTTGAAGCCGGTCAGGGTTTCCTCGTAGCCGACGCCCGCCGCCTCCGCGATCCGCCCGAGCAGGGAGGAGGAGACGATGGATTCGGCGAAGACGCCCCGCGCGCCCTTGTGCACCAGGTGGGCGGCGAGCAGCGCGCCGACCTCGTCGCCGCGCAGCATCCGCCAGCCGGACTCGGACGCGTCGTCCGGAACGGCCACCGCGCAGCGGTCGGCGTCCGGGTCGTTCGCGATGACGATGTCCGGGTCGACCCGGGCGGCCGTCGCGAAGGACAGGTCCATCGCGCCCGGTTCCTCCGGGTTGGGGAAGGCCACCGTCGGGAAGGCCGGGTCCGGCTCCGCCTGCTCGGCCACGAGGACCGGGGCGGGGAAGCCGGCGCGGGCGAAGGCGGCCAGGACCACGTCCTTGCCGACGCCGTGCATGGCCGTGTAGACCGTCCGCACGCCCCGGGGGGAACCGGGGGTCAGGACCGCGTCCGTACGCGCCAGGTAGGCCTCCAGGACCTCGTCGCCGAGGTCCTGCCAGCCTCCGTCCGGGCGCGGTACGTCGGCCAGCGCGGCGATCGCGTCGATCTGCGCCGCGATCTCGGCGTCGGCCGGGGAGACGATCTGCGAACCGTCGCCGAGGTAGACCTTGTAGCCGTTGTCCCGGGGAGGATTGTGGCTCGCGGTCACCTCGACGCCGGCGACGGCGCCCAGGTGCCTTATGGCGTACGCGAGGACGGGCGTCGGCAGCGGGCGGGGCAGGACGGCCGCGCGCAGCCCGGCGCCGGTCATCACGGCGGCGGTGTCGCGGGCGAAGTCCGCGGACTTGTAGCGCGCGTCGTAGCCGACGACGACCAGGCCGCCGGCGTGGCCCTGGGCCTTGAGGTAGGCCGCGAGGCCCGCCGCGGCCCGGATGACCACGCTCCGGTTCATCCGCATCGGGCCCGCGCCCAGCTCGCCGCGGAGCCCGGCGGTGCCGAACTGGAGCATGCCGGAGAAGCGGTCCGCGAGCTCGGCCGTGTCACCGGCGTCGATGAGTCCGGCGAGCTCGCGCGCCGTCTCCGGGTCCGGGTCCTCGGCCAGCCAGGCCTGGGCCCGTGCGATCAGATCGTCCTGCGCGTCCTGCACGTCCTGCACTACCTCTCGTCGGTCGGTCGGTTCGCCGGGTCAGATCCGGGCGAGGACCTGGGTCAGCAGCTTGCCCATGCGCGAGGCCGAGTCGCGGCCGGCCTGGAGCACCTCTTCGTGGTTCAGCGGCTCGCCGGAGATGCCCGCCGCCAGGTTGGTGACCAGGGAGATGCCGAGCACCTCGGCGCCGGCCTCACGGGCGGCGATGGCCTCCAGCACGGTGGACATGCCGACCAGGTCGGCGCCCATGACGCGGATCATGTTGATCTCGGCCGGGGTCTCGTAGTGCGGGCCGGGGAACTGCACGTAGACGCCCTCTTCGAGGGTCTCGTCGATCTCCTTGCACATCGCGCGCAGGCGCGGCGAGTACAGGTCGGTCAGGTCCACGAAGTTCGCGCCGACGATCGGCGAGGTGGCCGTCAGGTTGAGGTGGTCGCTGATCAGCACGGGCTGGCCGGGCTTCATGCCCTCGCGCAGACCACCGCAGCCGTTGGTCAGGACGACGGTCTTGCAGCCGGCGGCGACGGCGGTACGGACGCCGTGGGCGACGGCGGCGACGCCGCGGCCCTCGTAGTAGTGGGTCCGGCCGAGGAAGAGCAGCGCGCGCTTGTCGCCGATCTTGTACGAGCGGATCTTGCCGCCGTGGCCCTCGACGGCGGGCGGCGGGAAGCCGGGGAGGTCGGTGACCGGGAACTCGGCCTCGGGCGCACCGAGCGCCTCTGCGGCGGGGGCCCAGCCGGAGCCCATCACGAGGGCGACATCGTGGGTCTCGGCGCCGGTCAGTTCACGGAGGCGGGCGGCGGCGGCGTCGGCGGCGGCGAAGGGGTCGGTAACAGATGCGTTCACGCGGAAGAGCGTAGCCGCTCTCGGCCTACGCGCGTAGATGGCGCAGCTCACGGTGTTCGGATCGTTGTCTTGTCGTTTCCGCCGAATCGTCCGGCCGCGAGGGGCCGGTCGGGGCCGGCCGGGTCCGGGCCGCGCGAGCGCCGTCAGCAGGGCCGCTTGCGCAGTTCCATCACGTAGTCGTGGGGCGCGCCCGCGGATTCGGCCGCGTCGGCCAGTTCGCCCAGGTAGCGCGCGGACGGCAGGCCGCCCTCGTAGCCGTTCAGGACGTACATCCAGGCGGCTTCCTCGCCGTCCAGCGTGTGCACCCGCACCCGCATGCGGCGGTAGATGTCGAGCCCGACGCCCTCCCAGCGGTCCATCGAGTCCTCGTCCAGCGGCGCGACGTCGTACAGCGCCACGAAGACCTGGTGGCGCGGCGCTTCGACGACCGTCGCCAGCGCGCCCTCCCAGCCCATCTGCTCGCCGCCGAACGTCAGCCGCCAGTCGTTGATCCAGCCCGTGCCGCGCAGCGGCGAATGGGGAGCGCGGCGCGTCATCAGCCGCGGGTCGAGGTTGCCGGCGTACGCGGCGTAGAGCGACATGGGGTCGAGAGTACGGGAGGGACCACCTCCGCCGCGTGCCCGGCCGGGTGGGGGGAAGGTCACCGGGACGCGCGTCGCGGCCCGGCATCCGGACCCCGGCGGAACCCGCCGGCCGTCGGCAGGGCCCTGGCCTGGCCTTGCGCGCGCCGGGGCAGCGCCGGGGCCGCCCCGGCGCCCGTACGGCGGCCTGGGGGTGAAGCACCTTGATGCGTGCGGGACAATGGGGCACGGAATGCATCCCCCGGGGAGACCCCCGGAAGCCCCGGCCGGGGCGGCAGCCGGCCGGGTAGACGTGAGGCGGAGTTTTCGTGACCCGGATCGTGATCATCGGCGGCGGACCAGGCGGGTATGAGGCGGCCCTCGTGGGGGCCCAGCTCGGCGCGGAGGTGACCGTCGTGGACTGCGACGGTCTGGGCGGGGCGTCGGTGCTCACCGACTGCGTCCCCTCCAAGACGCTCATCGCGACCGCCGAGGTCATGACGACCTTCGACTCGTCGTACGAGGAGCTCGGCATCGTCGTCGCCGACGACACCCCGCACATCGAGCAGGCCGCGCGCGTCGTCGGCGTGGACCTCGGCAAGGTGAACCGGCGCGTCAAGCGCCTCGCGCTCGCCCAGTCGCACGACATCACCGCCTCCGTCACCCGGGCCGGCGCCCGCGTCGTACGGGGACGCGGCAAGCTCGGCGGCCCGCAGGGCATCGACGGCACGCGCGACGTCATCGTCACCGCCGCCGACGGCAGCGAGACGATCCTGACGGCCGACGCCGTGCTCATCGCGACCGGCGGGCACCCCCGGGAGATCCCCGACGCGATGCCCGACGGCGAGCGGATCCTGAACTGGACCCAGGTCTACGACCTCGACGAGCTCCCCGAGGAGCTCATCGTGGTCGGCTCCGGCGTGACCGGCGCCGAGTTCGCCGGCGCCTACCAGGCCCTCGGCTCCCGGGTGACCCTCGTGTCCTCCCGCGACCGCGTGCTGCCGGGCGAGGACCCGGACGCCGCCGCCGTCCTCGAGGACGTCTTCCGCCGCCGCGGCATGAACGTCATCGGCCGCTCCCGCGCCGAGTCCGCCAAGCGGGTGGGCGACCGGGTCGAGGTCACCCTCTCCGACGGCCGGGTCATCACGGGCACGCACTGCCTGATGGCGGTCGGCGCGGTGCCCAACACCAGCGGCATGAACCTGGAGGAATCCGGGGTCAGGCTCAAGGAGTCCGGGCACATCTGGACCGACAAGGTCTCGCGCACCTCCTCACCCGGCGTGTACGCGGCCGGCGACGTGACCGGGATCTTCGCCCTGGCGTCCGTGGCCGCCATGCAGGGGCGCATCGCGATGTACCACTTCCTCGGCGACGCGGTGACCCCGCTGAACCTGAAGACGGTCTCGTCGAACGTCTTCACCGACCCGGAGATCGCCACCGTCGGCTACACGCAGGCCGACGTGGACTCCGGCAAGATCGACGCCCGGTGCGTGAAGCTCCCGCTGCTGCGCAACCCGCGCGCCAAGATGCAGGGCATCAGGGACGGCTTCGTGAAGCTGTTCTGCCGCCCCGGAACCGGGATCGTCGTCGGCGGCGTGGTCGTTTCGCCGCGTGCGAGCGAGCTCATCCACCCGATTTCGATCGCCGTGGACAACAACCTGACGGTCGAGCAGATCGCAAAAGCGTTCACCGTGTACCCCTCGCTGTCGGGTTCGATCGCGGAGGTCGCGCGCCAGCTGCACACGCGGAAGGCCGCCGGCGAGGCCTAAATACCGATAACAGCCCTTCTGTACAGGGGTTTTGGAGTGGGTCCTAGGCCCGTCGCGGAGCAGGTGCGCGGCGGGCCGACGCCGTATACCACTAGTTGCCCCACGGTACGGACAACTTCGGAATTCCGGTGCAAGGAGCTGAAAGCAGACGGTCGCTGGGGTTACTGTCAGTTTCGTGTTCGCTGCAGAACGTCGCCAATTGATCCTCGAAATGGTGCGGGCCAACGGAGCGGTATCGCTCCGGGAGCTCGCCCGCGTCGTCCAGACCTCCGAAGTGACCGTACGGCGGGACGTGCGGGCACTGGAGGCAGAAGGACTCCTCGACCGCCGGCACGGCGGTGCGGTACTGCCGGGCGGATTCACGCGAGAGTCCGGCTTTCCGCAAAAGTCCCATCTCGCTACGGCGGAAAAGACCGCCATCGCCGATGTCGCGGCCAGTCTCGTCGAAGAGGGCGAAGCCGTGGTCGTCGGAGCCGGCACCACGACCCAGGAGCTGGCCCGCCGGCTCGCCCGGGTGCCCGGACTGACCGTCGTCACCAACTCGCTGCTCGTCGCACAAGCACTGGCACACGCGAACCGGGTGGAGGTGGTGATGACCGGCGGAACCCTGCGCGGGTCCAACTACGCGCTGGTCGGCAGCGGTGCCGAGCAGTCCCTCCAGGGCCTGCGGGTCTCCCGGGCCTTCCTGTCCGGGAGCGGTCTGACCGCCGAGCGCGGGCTGTCCACGTCCAACATGCTCTCCGCGAGCGTGGACCGGGCGCTGGTCCAGGCGGCCGCCGAGGTGGTGGTCCTGGCCGACCACACGAAGCTCGGTACGGACACCATGTTCCAGACCGTGCCGACGGACGTGATCACCAGGCTGGTGACGGACGAGCCGCCGGCGCACGACGACCGGGCCGCCACGGAATTGCAGGCGCTGGCGGACCAGGGCGTGCAGATCACCGTGGCGGGGGGAACCGCCTCCGGCGGGGCCTCCGGCGAGGGTGGCGGCGGGATGGCCGGGCGCCGGCCGCGCCGGGAATCCCCGCTGCCGGTCCAGCGGCGGGGCGGGCCTACGGCGCAGCTGCGCGGTGCGGGGCCGTTGCACGAGCAGCAGGCGGGTGAGCGGGTGCGGGTGGCCGACATGCGGCGTCGCTAGCCGCGGGTGGCTCCGCCGGTTTCGGCCGCGGGGCCGGGCCGCGCCTCA
>NZ_JAGGOW010000219.1:17411-18036 GCF_018614135.1 Streptomyces sp. ISL-66 | reverse complement strand
GCGCCGAGCAGGGCGCGGGCGAAGCCGTCGGCCTGCGTCGGGCGGACGCCGGCGACGGCGAGCAGCCGCCAGGGCGACTCGGCGAGCTGCCCAGCGGCGTCGTCACCGAGCGCGGCGGCCGCCTGCGGGGCCAGGGACTCGGGGGCCCCGCCGCGGGCGAGTACGGCGCGGACGGCCTGGACGGCGTCGGAGGACGGCATGGCCACGGCCGCCGGGGCGGGAACGGGGGCGCGCTCCGGCGCGGGCGCGGGCACGGTCGTGCGGGACGCGGGTGGGGGTACGGGGGCCTCGTACGCGGCGGGGGGCTTGCCGCCGCCCTCCACGGCCCGTACGGCGGCCAGCAGCTCGGCGGCCCTGCCGCTGAGCTTGGCCCCGGCTTCGACGGGGCCCTCGCGCTCGGCCTTGCGGCGGGCGATGCGCTCCCGCTCGATCTTCTGTGCGGCCAGCTCGGCGGCGGCCTCGCTGAGCGCGGGCGCACCCCCGTCCGCCTTCGCCGCGCCGTCGGCGGTGGCTCCATCCTCCGCGTCGCCGCCCGTGCCGTCGGCGGTGGCCTCCGCGTCGCCGCTCGCGTCGGCCTCCGTCGGGCCGTCTTCGGGCGCGGCCGGTCCGGCGGGCCCGTCGCCCT
>NZ_JAGGOW010000219.1:0-17263 GCF_018614135.1 Streptomyces sp. ISL-66 | reverse complement strand
CCACCCCGCCCCTTCCCGAAACCGTGGGCTCCGCCCCCGGCCCCCTGTCCCCGGCTCCGCCGGAGGCGTCGACCGCATCCGCGTGCGCAGGCGCCACGTCCTCCGGGCCCCCCGCCTCCGCGCGGTCGGGCTCTGCGCCCTCGGCGTCCGCGCGGTCGGGCTCTGCGCCCTCGGCGTCCGCGCGGTCGGGCTCCGGGTCCTCGGCGTCCGCGCGGTCGGGCTCCGGGTCCTCGGCGTCCGCGCGGTCGGGCTCCGGGTCCTCGGCGTCCGCGCGGTCGGGCTCCGGGTCCTCCGCGTCCGCACGGGCGGGCTCCGGGTCCACCGCGTCCGCGCCGACGGGCTCTGCGTCCCCCGCGTCCGTACCGGCGGGCTCCGGGTCCACCGGGTCCGTACCGGCGGGCTCCGGGTCCGCCGGGTCCGCGTCCACGCTGGCAGGCTCCGGATCCACCTCGTCTGCGGGGGCCGGCTCCGCGGCCACCGCGTCCGACTTGGACGGCGGCGCGCCCGCGGGCTCCGGGGTGTCGGAGTTCGGTCGGGCCGCGGGCGGGGTGGGGTGGGCGGCGGGGGTTGACGCCGCGGCGGGGGCGGGGGCCCGGGTCGGGTCTTCCGCGGCAGCGGGGTCGCTCACAAGGTGCTCCAGTCCTGATCGGGATAGCGGTGGACGGGCGCCGAGACGTCGTCCAGCGCCCGGCGGATCTCCTCCGGAAGACTAAGCGTCTCCACCGACAGCGCCGCGCCGAGCTGCGCCGACGTCCGCGCGCCGACGATCGGCGCGGCCACGCCGGGCCGGTCCCGGATCCACGCCAGGGCCACCTGGAGCGGGGTCACCGCCAGACCGTGGGCGGCCGTCGCCACCGCGTCCACGATCCGGCTCGCGGCGTCGTCCAGGTACGGATCCACGAAGGCGGACAGCGTTTGCGAAGCGCCCCGGGAGTCCGCGGGGGTGCCCGTCCGGTACTTGCCCGTCAGCACCCCCCGGCCCAGCGGGGACGAGGGCAGCAGTCCGACCCCCAGGTCCAGCGCCGCCGGCAGCACCTCGCGCTCCACTCCCCGCTGGAGCAGGGAGTACTCCATCTGGGTCGACGCCAGCCGGGTCCGTACGCCCGGCGCCGCGAGCTGCCAGGTCGCCGCCTTCGCCAGCTGCCAGCCGCTGAAGTTCGACACGCCCGCGTACCGGGCCCGGCCGCTGCTCACCGCCAGGTCCAGTGCCTGGAGCGTCTCCTCCAGCGGGGTCCCGGGGTCGAAGGCGTGGACCTGCCACAGGTCGACGTAGTTCGTGCCCAGACGGGCCAGCGAATCGTCCAGGGCGGCCAGCAGGTGGCCCCGGGAGCAGTCGAAGGGGTGGTCGCGGTTCGCGACCCCGCCCGCCTTCGTCGCGATGACCAGGTCCTGCCGCGGCACGACGGAACCGATCAACTGACCGAGGAGGTACTCCGCCTCCCCGCCCCCGTACACGTCGGCCGTGTCGACGAGCGTGCCGCCCGCGTCCCAGAACGTCTTCAACTGCGCGGCCGCTTCCGCCTCGTCGGTGCCGTCCGCCGACCGGCCCCACGTCAGGGTGCCGAGACCGATCCGGGAGACGCGCAGTCCGGTGCGGCCGAGATGCCTCTGCTCCATGAGCGCTGAGACTACTGCGGCGCTGTCCCGCGCCACCCGGGCGCGCTAGAGTCCCCGCAGACCTACGTTACTCATCAGTACTCAGTACTCAGTACTCATCGAAGTAAGTGCTCATCGCTCGTCACGTACTCATTGGTGAACCGTTAAGGGGACGACACATGCGGCTCGGCATCAATCTCGGTTACTGGGGCGCCGGCATGGACGCCGACAACCTCGCCGTCGCCCAGGAGGCCGACCGTCTCGGCTACGACGTCTGCTGGGCCGCGGAGGCCTACGGATCCGACGCCCCGACCGTCCTGGCCTGGGTCGCCGCCCAGACCGAGCGGATCGACGTCGGCTCGGCGATCCTGCAGATCCCGGCCCGCCAGCCGGCGATGACCGCCATGACGGCCGCCACGCTCGACTCCCTCACCAAGGGCCGCTTCCGGCTCGGCCTCGGCGTCTCCGGCCCGCAGGTCTCCGAGGGCTGGTACGGCGTGAAGTTCGACAAGCCGCTCGCGCGGACCCGGGAGTACGTGGAGATCGTCCGCAAGGCGATGACCCGCGAGCGCCTGTCCTACGAGGGCGAGCACTGGACCCTGCCGCTGCCCGACGGACCGGGCAAGCCGCTCAAGCTCACCGTGCACCCGGAGCGCGAGCACATCCCGCTCTACATCGCCGCCATCGGGCCGAAGAACCTGGAGCAGACCGGCGAGATCGCCGACGGCGCGCTGCTGATCTTCCCGGCCGCCGAGCACCTGGAGGCCACCGCGCTCACGCACCTGCGCGCGGGCCGTGAGAAGGCCGGGCTGACGATGGACGGCTTCGACGTCTGCCCGACCGTGCCGCTCGCCCTCGGCGAGGACGTGACCGCGCTCGCGGACATGTTCCGCCCGTACACCGCGCTCTACGTGGGCGGCATGGGCAGCCGCAAGCAGAACTTCTACAACCAGCTCGCCCAGCGCATGGGCTACGAGAAGGAAGCCGCCGAGATCCAGGACAAGTACCTGTCGGGCGACAAGCAGGGCGCGGCCGCCGCGATCCCGCACTCGCTGATCGACTCCACCACCCTGCTGGGCCCGGTGGAGCGCATCGCGGACGGGATGCGGGCTTACGCGGAGGCCGGGGTCACCACCCTGACGCTCGCCCCGGCCGGCTTCACCCTGGACGAGCGGATCGCCGCCCTGCGGGCCGGCACCGAGGCCATGGAGCTCGCGGGCCTCGCCTGACCGGTCGTGTTCCGCCGCGCGCGGCAGAACTCGCGCCACGCACGCGGATCCCTGCCGGGTCCCACGTTCGGTGGTCACACTCCGAGGTACACGCTCTGCGGCCGTGGTGGGGGCTCGGGGGGTCTTCCCCGCCACGGCCGACACAGCCAACAACGCGCGCGGTGCCCGTGGGGTTACGCCCCCGGGCCCGCCGGCCGCGGTCGTTCATTCGGCCGATTCGCGGACGCACCCGGTTGCCCGGCCCGCCGATCGGCTTTTGACTCGAGGCATGCTCTCTGCACGCAGCCTGTTCCAGGAGATCGTCGACCACGACGACTCCTTCCAGCTGTTCTGCTCCATCGCCGCCGGCGGCGAGGCCCAGGGCGGCTGGGAGAACGCCCGGATCGCGGCCCTCGTCCCCGACTCCATGCGCGATCTCGCGCCCAAGATCATCAGGCACGGTGCCGACGAGGACAAACACGGCCGGATCTTCAACGCGCTGCTCCGCAAACGCGGCCTCGCCCCCGTCCCCGTCCCGCCCGAGACCGACTACACGATGCTCCTGGAGCGGAAGGGCATCGGCCTCGCGCACGCCACCCTGCGCGGCGAGCGGGCCCTGACCGAGGAGGACATCGTCGTCTACCTCGCGCACAGCCGGGTCACCGAACAGCGCGCCGCCGACCAGATGGACATGCTGGTCCGCCACTTCGGAGACGATCCCGAACTCGGCAACGCCATCCGCATGATCGGCGCGGACGAGGACAACCACCTGGCCTACTGCCACGAGGAACTGCTCCGCCTCGCCCGCGCCGGCCACGGCCGCACCATCCACCGGGTGCTGCGCGAGTGCGCGCTCGCCGAGATCGCCGTCTACCGCGACGTGAGCCTCGCCGTCATGGGCCACATGGGGCGGCTGCTGCACTGGCCCGCGCCGAAGGCGGCCGTGCTCGCCGCCGGGATCCGCGGCTCGTACGCGTACGAGCGGTTCAGCGGCTGGCACCGGATGGTGGACCTGCGCCGGCCGGAGCGCCGCGACCCGCTGGGCGGCGCGCCGACGACCGCGCCGGAATTCGCCTGAGGCCGGGAGGCGCCGGCCCGGGCCGCCGCCCGGCTCAGAGCCAGCCGCGCCGCTTGAACATCCGGTGCAGGGCCAGGCACAGTCCGGCCATGACCAGGACCACCCCCGGATATCCCCAGCGGTGCGTCAGCTCCGGCATGTGCTCGAAGTTCATGCCGTAGATCCCCGCCACCATCGTCGGGACCGCCGCCATGGCCGCCCAGGCCGAGATCTTGCGCATGTCGTCGTTCTGCCGGACGCCCATCTGCGCCAGGTGCGCGGCCAGCGCGTCCGAGAGCAGCCGGTCCAGTCCCTCGATGTACTCGTTCGCCTTGGTCAGGTGGTCCGCGACGTCGCGGAAGAACGGCTGGGCGTGCTCGTGCACGAAGGGCACGTTCCCGAGGGCGAGGCGGTCCATCGGCTGGAGCAGCGGGCTCGTGGCCCGGCGGAACTCCAGGACCTGCCGCTTGAAGCCGTAGATCCGGGCGGCGGTGTTCTTGGTGTCCGCGGAACTCGGGGAGAACACCTCCGCCTCCAGTTCCTCCAGGTCCGCCTGCAGCTCGGCGGCCACCTCGATGTACTGGTCCACCACCGCGTCCGAGACCGCGTACAGCACCGCCGTCGGGCCGTGCCCCAGCACCTCAGGATCCTGCTCCAGCCGCTGCCGTACGGCAGCCAGCGCGGCCCCCTCGCCGTGCCGGACCGTGACCACGAAGGAGTCGCCGATGAACACCATCAGCTCGCCCGTGCTCACCCGGTCCGCGTCGTCGTCGTACATCACCGGCTTCAGGACGACGAAGAGCGAATCGTCGTAGACCTCCAGCTTCGGCCGCTGGTGCGCCGTCAGCGCGTCCTCCACCGCCAGCGGGTGCAGCCCGAACTCCGCGCTCACGTGCTCGAATTCCTTCTCCGTCGGATCGTGCATGCCGACCCAGAGGAAGGCGTCGCCGGCGGCCCGGGCCTCGTCCAGGGCATCCGAAAGGTCCCCGGGCGCCTGGGAGCGGCGGCCGTTCCGGTACATCGCGCAGTCGACAATCACCCGCGCATTCTTCCCTGCGGACGCCCCGCCCGCACACCGGCATGAGCGCATAGGCTGGCCGCATGGCCACGCTGATCCTCGTACGACACGGGCGCTCCACCGCCAACACCGCCGGACTGCTCGCCGGATGGACCCCGGGAGTGACCCTCGACGAGCGCGGCGCCGACCAGGCCGCGGCGCTGCCCGGACGGCTCGCCGGGATACCGCTCGCCGCCGCCGTCAGCAGCCCGCTCGAGCGGTGCGCCCAGACGCTGGCCCCGCTGCTGGCGGCTCGCCCCGGGCTGGAACTCCACACCGACGACCGGATCGGCGAGTGCCACTACGGCGACTGGTCGGGCCGCAAACTCTCCGAACTGTCCGAAGAACCGCTGATGCGCATCGTCCAGCAGCACCCCTCGGCCGCCGCCTTCCCCGGCGGCGAGTCCATGCGCGCCATGCAGGCCCGCGCCGTGGACGCCGTACGGGACTGGGACGCGCGGATCGAGAAGGAGCACGGCGCCGGCGCCGTCTTCCTGATGTGTTCGCACGGCGACATCATCAAGTCCCTTGTGGCGGACGCCCTCGGCATGCACCTGGACCTCTTCCAGCGGATCCACGTCGACCCCTGCTCGGTCACCGCGATCCGCTACACGCCGACCCGGCCGTTCCTGCTCCGTCTCGGCGACACCGGGGACTTCGCCGCCTTCGAGCGCCGGGAAACCCCGGCCGCGGACCCGGCGGCACCCCAGGACGGGCCCGGGGCCGACGGCGGCGCCGTCGTGGGGGGCGGCGCGGGCGCGGTGTGATCGAACGGCGCAGTAGGCTGGACGGGCCAACCCATGGGCGCAGCCCTGCCCCTGCCTTCCCCGGACTCCGTCTGGGGATCCCCGGACACTTGGAGACTGGACGTGCCCCGTCAGGTGTTCCTCTACGACCCCCCGGACCGCTTCGTGGCCGGCACGGTCGGTCTGCCTGGACGCCGTACGTTCTTCCTGCAGGCCTCATCCGGCCCTCGCGTCACGAGCGTCTCCCTGGAGAAGACCCAGGTCGCGGCGCTCGCCGAGCGGATGGACGAGCTGCTGGACGAGGTCGTACGGCGCACCGGCGGCAACGCCCCGGTCCCGGCCGTGGCCCCCGCCGAAGCGACCGACACCGCGCCCCTGGACGTCCCGGTGGACGAGGAGTTCCGCGTCGGCACCATGGCCCTGGCCTGGGACGGCGAGGAACAGCGCATGATCGTCGAAGCGCAGGCGCTCGTCGAGCTCGACGTCGACTCCGACGAGGACCTCGCCGAGGCCGAGGAACGGCTCCTCCAGGACGAGGAGAACGGCCCGCCCATGCTGCGCGTGCGCCTCAGCGGCGCCCAGGCGCGGGCCTTCGCCAAGCGGGCCCTGGACGTGGTCAACGCCGGCCGGCCGCCCTGCCCGCTGTGCAGCCTGCCGCTGGACCCGGAGGGGCACGTCTGCCCCCGCCAGAACGGCTACCGGCGCCAGGCGTGAACGCCACGGGGGAACGGGAAGAACTGCTGGCCCACGGCGAGCTCACGGTCGTCGGCCAGATCCGTGAGGCGTCCAACGCCGTGCTGCTGTGCAGCGTCACCCGCGGGGGCGTGAGCGTCGACTGCGTGTACAAACCGGTCAAGGGCGAGCGCCCGCTGTGGGACTTCCCCGACGGGAACCTCGCCCAGCGCGAGGTCGCCGCCTACCTGGTCTCCCAGGCCACCGGCTGGGGGCTCGTCCCCCCGACCGTGCTGCGCGACGGCCCGTACGGCGAGGGCATGGTCCAGCAGTGGATCGAGACGGGGGAGTCCCCCCAGGCCGGACTGCTCGCGCTCGTGGACGGCGAGGAGGCCGGCGAGGGCTGGCGGCCCGTCGCCTTCGCCGAGGTCGGCGAGGGCCGCACGGCCCTCCTCGTCCACGCCGACGACGAGCGGCTGCGCCGGATCTCCGTCCTCGACGCCGTGATCAACAACGGCGACCGCAAGGGCGGCCACCTGCTGCCCGCCCCCGACGGACGGCTCTACGGCATCGACCACGGAGTGAGCTTCCACACCGAGGACAAACTGCGCACCCTCCTGTGGGGCTGGGCGGGGGAGCCGCTGACCGAGGAAGCACGGTCCGTACTGGGCACCCTGGAGGCCCGGCTGGCCCCCGGCGAGCCCCTCGCCACCCGGCTGGCCGAGCTGGTCACCGCCGCCGAGCTGGCCGCCGTACGGGCCCGGGTGGCCCTGCTGCTGCGCACCGGGACGCATCCGGAGCCCTCGGGGCAGTGGCCCGCGATCCCCTGGCCGCCGGTCTGAGCCCGCGGAGGCCCGTACGCGTCCGGACACACCCGCACGCATAGAACCGGACATGGCGCAAGAGTGCCGATCAAGACAACAGTGCAGGTCCGGTTCGTTTTCGGAACACCCGTCCGGTTACGCTCGACGCATGCATGCCTGGCCCGCTTCTGAGGTCCCCGCCCTGCCTGGCAAGGGCCGCGACCTCCAGATCCACGACACCGCGACCCAAGGGACGATCAGCCTCGCCCCCGGTCCCGTCGCCCGAATCTACGTCTGCGGGATCACCCCGTACGACGCGACCCACATCGGTCACGCGGCCACCTACAACGCGTTCGACCTCGTGCAGCGCGTGTGGCTCGACACCAAGCGGCAGGTCCACTACGTCCAGAACGTCACGGACGTGGACGATCCGCTGCTGGAGCGGGCGCTGCGCGACAACCTGGACTGGACCGAGCTGGCGGAGCGCGAGACCGCGCTCTTCCGCGAGGACATGACCGCCCTGCGGATGCTGCCGCCGCAGCACTACATCGGCGCCGTCGAGGCCATACCCGGCATCGTGCCGCTGGTCGAGCGGCTGCGCGACGCGGGCGCCGCCTACGAGCTGGACGGCGACGTCTACTTCTCGGTGGAATCCGACCCCAACTTCGGCAAGGTCTCGAACCTGGACGCCGAGGCGATGCGGCTGCTGTCCGCCGAGCGGGGCGGCGACCCCGACCGCGCGGGCAAGAAGAACCCCCTCGACCCGATGCTGTGGATGGCCGCCCGTCCGGGCGAGCCGAGCTGGGACGGCGGCTCGCTGGGCCCCGGCAGGCCCGGCTGGCACATCGAGTGCGTGGCCATCGCCCTGGACCACCTGGGCATGACCTTCGACATCCAGGGCGGCGGCTCCGACCTCGCCTTCCCGCACCACGAGATGGGCGCCTCGCACGCCCAGGTGCTCACCGGCGAGTTCCCGATGGCCAAGGCGTACGTACACGCCGGCATGGTCGCGCTGCACGGCGAGAAGATGTCGAAGTCCAAGGGCAACCTGGTCTTCGTCTCCGCACTGCGGCGGGCGGGCGTGGACCCGGCGGCGATCCGCCTGGCCCTGCTCTCGCACCACTACCGCGCCGACTGGGAGTGGACCGACGAGGTCCTCGCCGAGGCGGTGGCCCGCCTGGAGCGCTGGCGCGCGGCCGTCTCCCGACCCGACGGCATCGCCGCGGACGCCCTGGTCGAGGAGGTCCGGGCCGCCCTCGCGAACGACCTGGACGCCCCCGCGGCCCTGGCCGCCGTCGACCGCTGGGTCGAGCTCCAGATCGCCACGGACGGCGACGACGAGTCGGCCCCCGGCCTGGTCTCCCGCACCGTGGACGCCCTCCTCGGCGTCGCCCTGTAACCGGGCGGCCCGCCGGCCGCTCCCGGTGCGCGCGAAGGCCCCCCGTCCCGACGGACGGGGGGCCTTCGCGCACCCGGAGAGCGGCCCTACGCCTGCGGCGGGGTGTCGTCCTCTTCCGGCGGGGTGGCCGCCTGGGCCGGCGGTTCCTCGCGCGGCTCACCGGCCGGCTCGGCCTGCTCTGCCGGCTGGGCCTGCTCGGCCTGCTCTGCCGGCTGGGCCGGTTCGGGGTCGGCCTTCCGCTTCGGCGGGAGCGTCAGACCGCCGGAGGTCTCCCGCAGGTACGCACCGTCACCCGGCTCCGCGGCCGCGGAAGGATCCCGACGGCGCAGGTACCGCTCGAACTCCCGGGCGATCGCGTCGCCCGAGGCCTCCGGGAGGTCCGCCGTGTCGCGGGCTTCCTCCAGCGTCTGGACGTACTCCGCCACCTCGCTGTCCTCCGCCGCCAGTTGGTCCACGCCCAGCTGCCACGCCCGCGCGTCCTCCGGCAGTTCGCCCAGCGGGATCCGGATGTCGATCAGATCCTCCAGGCGGTTCAGCAGGGCCAGCGTCGCCTTGGGGTTCGGCGGCTGCGAGACGTAGTGCGGCACCGCAGCCCACAAGGACACCGCCGGGACCCCGGCATGGGTGCAGGCCTCCTGCAGGATGCCCACGATGCCCGTCGGGCCCTCGTACTTCGTCTCCTCCAGGTCCATCGTCCGCGCCAGGTCCGCGTCCGAGGTGACCCCGCTCACCGGCACCGGCCGCGTGTGCGGGGTGTCCCCGAGCAGCGCGCCCAGGATCACGACCATCTCCACGCCCAGCTCGTGCGCGAAGCCCAGGATCTCGTTGCAGAACGACCGCCACCGCATGGACGGTTCGATGCCCCGCACCAGCACGAGATCGCGCGGCTTGGTGCCGCCGATCCGGACCACCGAGAGCCGGGTCGTCGGCCACGTGATCTTCCGCACCCCGTTGTCCAGCCACACGGTGGGCCGGTTGACCTGGAAATCGTAGTAGTCCTCGGCGTCCAGAGCCGCGAAGACCTCGCCCTTCCACTCCCGGTCCAGGTGTGCGACCGCACCGGAAGCCGCGTCACCCGCGTCGTTCCAGCCCTCGAACGCGGCCACCATGACCGGGTCGATCAGCTCGGGCACGCCCTCAAGCTCGATCACCCAGGTCTCCTTCCGAAGTTCCCTCGCGTACGTGGGCCAGCCTAAGCCTTGAAGGGTCACCGGCCACAGCCCACGACGGAGGGGCGGTCCCCTCCGGAACCGCCCCTCTGCCCGCTCACGCCACCGGTTATGCCTTGTCGGCCAGCATCTCCTCGACCCGGCCGCGCACTTCCGCGCTGTCCAGGCCGCGCACCGTCACCGTCGTACGGCGGCGCAGCACGTCGTCCGCCGTCTCGGCCCACTCGTTGTCCCGGGCGTACGCGACCTGCGCCCAGATCTCCGGCCCGTCCGGGTGGATCCGCTCGGCCAGCGCCGGGTCCTCGTTCGCGATCCGCGCTATGTCGAAGGCCAGCGAACCGTAGTGCGAGGCCAGGTGGCGTGCCGTCAGCGGATCCATCCGCGAACCGGGCTCACGGTCCACCAGCAGCCGGTGCGCCACCGCGTTCGGGTTGGCGACACCCGGCAGCGCGATCCGGCGCACCAGGGACTTCACCGGCTCCATGTCCTCGGTCAGCGGACTGCCCGGGAGCTTCGCCAGCTTGTCCATGACCACGCGGCCGATGTGCCGGTAGGTGGTCCACTTGCCGCCGGCCACCGACAGCATGCCGCCCGCGCCCTCGGAGACGACCGTCTCGCGCTTGGCCTTCTCGACCCCGCCGGGACCGCCCGGCAGCACCCGCAGGCCCGCGAAGGCGTACGTCATCAGCGAACGGTCCAGATCGGCGTCCTTCACCGAGAAGGCCGCCTCGTCGAGGATCTGGTCGATGTCGGACTCGGTGGCGCGCACGTCCGCCGGGTCGCCCTCGTACGCCTCGTCGGTGGTGCCCAGCAGCAGCTGGTCCTCCCACGGCAGGGCGAAGGTGATGCGGTACTTGTCGATCGGGGTGGCCATGGCGGCCTTCCACGGCGACTTGCGCTTCATCACGATGTGCGCGCCCTTGGACAGGCGGATGGACGGCATCGAGTGCTTGTCCTCCATGCGCCGCAGGTGGTCCACCCACGGGCCGGTGGCGTTCAGCACGACCCGCGCGTCCACCCCGAACTCCGTGCCGTCCAGCCGGTCCTTGAGCTCGGCGCCGCTGACCCGGCCGCGCGTCATGCGCAGACCGGTGACCTCGGCGTGGTTCAGGACGACCGCACCCGACTCGACGGCCGCGCGGACCGTCATGACGGCGACGCGGGAGTCGTTCATCTGGTGGTCGTAGTAGACGGCGACGGCCTTGAGGTTGTCCGTCTTCAGACCCGGGTTGTCGGCGGCGGCCCGGGCCGGAGAAATGATCTTGCCCATGCCGTCACCGAAGGCGGACAGCGCCGAGTACGCGAACACGCCCGCGCCCAGCTTCGCGGCGCCCACCGGACCGCCCTTGTACACCGGGAGGTAGAACGTGAGCGGGTTGACCAGGTGCGGGGCCACGTCCTTGGCCAGCACCCGGCGCTCGTGGTGGTTCTCGGCGACCAGCTTGACCGAACCGGTCTGCAGGTAGCGCAGGCCGCCGTGGACCAGCTTGGAGGAGGCCGAGGAAGTGGCGCCGGCGAAGTCGCCGGCGTCCACCATGGCGACCCGCAGACCCGACTGCGCGGCGTGCCAGGCCACGGAGGTGCCCAGGATTCCACCGCCGATGACCAGCAGGTCGTACGTGGCCTTCGCCAGCTGCTCACGGGTCTCGGCGCGGCTCGCGTTCGAACCGGCGGTCGGGTGCGTACCCAGGGTGGGGACGCTCTGCAGGCTGCTCATATCCCTTGACTCCTACTTACTCGTCGAATTGCGCCGCTGTGCGGTCAGCTGCGGTCAGCTGGCGTCTTCGTCATCGACCCAGGCCATGGAGCGCTGGACGGCCTTGAGCCAGCTCTTGTACTCGCGTTCCCGCTGCTCGGCGGGCATCCGCGGGGTCCACTCGGCCGCGCGGCGCCAGTTGGCGCGCAGCGCGTCGGTGTCGGGCCAGAAGCCGACGGCCAGTCCGGCGGCGTAGGCGGCGCCGAGGCAGGTGGTCTCGGCGACCATCGGGCGCACCACGGGGGCGTCCAGGAAGTCCGAGAGCGTCTGCATCAGCAGGTTGTTGGAGGTCATGCCGCCGTCGACCTTCAGGGCCGCGAGCTCGACGCCCGAGTCCTTGGTCATGGCGTCGGTGATCTCGCGGGTCTGCCAGGCGGTGGCCTCCAGGACGGCACGGGCGATGTGCGCCTTGGTGACGTACCGGGTGAGGCCGGTGATCACACCGCGGGCGTCGGAGCGCCAGTACGGGGCGAACAGGCCGGAGAAGGCCGGCACGAAGTACGCGCCGCCGTTGTCCTCGACCGAGGACGCGAGCGTCTCGATCTCGGCCGCGGACTTGATCAGGCCCATCTGGTCGCGCATCCACTGGACGAGCGAGCCGGTGACGGCGATGGAGCCTTCCAGCGCGTAGACCGGCTGCTGGTCGCCGATCTGGTAGCCGACCGTGGTCAGCAGGCCGCTGTAGGAGTTGATGATCTTGTCGCCGGTGTTCATCAGCATGAACGTGCCGGTGCCGTACGTGGACTTCGCCTCGCCCTCGGCGAAACAGGTCTGGCCGAACAGCGCGGCCTGCTGGTCACCGAGCGCCGAGGCGACCGGGACGCCGGCGAGGACGCCCTCCTTGACGTGCCCGTAGACCTCGGCGGAGGACTTGATCTCCGGGAGGACGTTGAGCGGGACGCCCATGGACTCGGCGATCTTGTCGTCCCAGGCCAGGGTGTGCAGGTTCATCAGCATCGTGCGCGAGGCGTTGGTGACGTCGGTGACGTGCACGCCGCCCTGGGCACCGCCGGTGAGGTTCCAGATGACCCAGGAGTCCATGGTGCCGAAGAGGATGTCCCCGGCCTCGGCGCGCTCGCGCAGGCCCTCGACGTTGTCGAGCATCCAGCGGATCTTCGGGCCCGCGAAGTAGCTCGCCAGCGGCAGGCCGGTCTCGCGGCGGAAGCGGTCCTGGCCGACGTTGCGGCCGAGCTCCTTGCACAGGGCGTCGGTGCGGGTGTCCTGCCAGACCAGCGCGTTGTGGACCGGCTCGCCGGTGTTCTTGTCCCACAGCAGGGTGGTCTCGCGCTGGTTGGTGATGCCGACGGCCTTGACGTCCGCGGCAGTGATCTCCGCCTTGGCCATCGCCCCGGCGACGACCTCCTGGACGTTGGTCCAGATCTCGGCGGCGTCGTGCTCGACCCAGCCCGGCTTCGGGAAGATCTGCGCGTGCTCCTTCTGGTCGACCGAGACGATGCGGCCGTCACGGTCGAAGACGATGCAGCGGGAAGAGGTGGTGCCCTGGTCGATCGCGGCGATGAAGGGGCCGGTGCTGCTGGTCATGGTGGCTGCTCCTGGCAGGTGTCGAAGTAGGCAGGAATCAGGATGGCGGTGCGGGTGGTGCCGTGGTGCCGATGCTGATCAGGCGAACGCGATGTTGTACAGACCACCGGCGAGGACGGCACCCACGAGGGGGCCGGCCACCGGGATCCAGGAGTAGCTCCAGTCGGAGCCGCCCTTGTTGGGCAGCGGCAGCAGGGAGTGGACGATGCGGGGGCCGAGGTCGCGCACCGGGTTGATCGCGTAGCCGGTCGGGCCGCCCAGCGAGAGGCCGATGCCGACCACGACGAACGAGGTGATCAGGACGCCTATGACGCCGAGGCCCTTGCCGTCGCCCTGCAGGCCCTGGGTCAGGATGGCCAGGACCAGGACGGCGGTGCCGATGATCTCCGTGGTCAGGTTCTGGACAATGTTGCGGATCTCGGGGCCCGTGGAGAAGATGCCGAGCACCGGACCGGCCACGTCGTGCGGGTGCGGGTCCTCGGGGCCGAGCTTGGCGTCGCGGATGTTCTCCGGGTCGGCCAGGTGCACCCGGAACTGGCCGTAGTAGGCGAGCCACATCAGGACCGAGCCGAGCATGGCGCCCAGCAGCTGGCCGGCGAGGTAGACCGGGACGTCGCCCCAGGCGCCGTCCTTGACGGCGATGCCGACGGTGACCGCCGGGTTGAGGTGTGCGCCGGAGAGCGGCGCGGAGACGTAAGCGGCGATCAGGACGGCGAAACCCCAGCCGAAGGTGATCGCGAGCCAGCCAGCGCCTCGGGCCTTGGAGCTCTTGAGCGTCAGGGCGGCGCAGACGCCACCACCGAGGAGGGTGAGCAGGGCGGTACCGATGGTCTCGCCGATGAAGATGTCGGAGCTGGACACCCGCGACTCCTTTGTCGTTCAGGGGTGGTCGACCGCCGGGTCCCTCCGGCGGCCCACGCACTCGGTGAGTGCTGCACCGGTCCTTGGCCTTGCCACACCCTAACGCGTATTGCCGTTAGGTGTTCGGCATTGCCGACCGATGAACGGCAGTTTTCCGCCCGGGTGAACCAGCCGTCAAGGGTTGACCAGGCCATTGAGCCGGATCGTTACCACCCCGTGCGATCGCCCAAATCAAGCCAATAAGTGATCAGCAAACGACAAAAACCACCCAAATGCCACGTGGAAGTGGTCGGTGGGTGGTTTTTGGCAGGGTGACGCGTGTCAGAGCAAGCTCAGAACCGGCCCGCCCCGAGATCGCGCGAAACCGCCCGCGCGCAGTCCCGTACGGACGCCACGAGGGACGCCCGGGGCTCCCCGGCCTCCCCGCAGACCCGCTCCACGGCGCCCGCGAGGGCCACCGCGCCCACCGGCATCCGGCGCCGGTCGTGGATGGGGGCCGCCACCGAGGCGATCCCCTCCCAGGTCTCCTCCACATCGCTCGCCCAGCCGCGCGCCCGCGTCAGCTCCAAGACCTCCTCGAAGTCCGCGTCCCCGGTGACCGTGCGGGGCGTGAAGGCCTCCCGCTCCGCCTCCGTGACCTGCGTGTGCGCGACCGGGTCGTAGGCCGACAGGACCTTGCCCAGGGCCGTGGAGTGCAGCGGCTGCATGGCCCCGACCTCCAGGACCTGACGGCTGTCGTCCGGGCGGAACACGTGGTGCATGATCAGCACCCCGCTCTTGTGGAGCACCCCCACGTACACGCTCTCCCCGCTCGCGCGGGCCAGGTCGTCCGTCCAGACCAGGGCGCGGGCCCGCAGCTCGTGGACGTCCAGATAGCTGTTGCCCAGGCGCAGCAGCTCCGCGCCGAGCTGGTACCGGCCGGAGGCCGGGTCCTGTTCCACGAAGCCCTCGGCCTGCAGCGTGCGCAGGATCCCGTGCGCCGTTCCCTTGGCCAGGCCCAGGGAAGAGGCCACGTCCGAGAGCCCCAGACGGCGCTCGCCGCCGGCCAGGAGCCGCAGCATCGCAGCGGCTCGTTCGAGCGACTGGATGTTCCGTGCCATCGTGCAGCCTCCTGCTGACGTAGTTCGACAATGCTGAACACTATCGGTCGATGCCGACTTCGTGTAGGGCGGTAAGACCCTAGGGGCGCGAGCCGCCCGGACACGACGGCCGAAAGTCGCCGTCCCCCGGCACAGAATGCAGTCCGCCACGTGGGACACCCCCACCGGGTCCGGGCCCACCCGGTTACCCTGACCGCGTGCACCCTTGACACAGGTGGGGGTGCAAAGCCGACAGCCGTCGCATCCCAGGGAGCTCAGCCATGGCCTCGTTGCCGAACCTGCCCGCAGACACCCAGACCCGGGCCGATGCCCTCCGAGAAGCGCTGGCGACCCGTGTGGTCGTCGCTGACGGGGCCATGGGGACGATGCTCCAGGCGCAGGACCCGACGATGGAGGACTTCGAGCAGCTCGAGGGCTGCAATGAGGTTCTGAACGTGACGCGTCCGGACATCGTGGCGAACGTGCACCGTGAGTACTTCGCCGTGGGTGTGGACTGTGTGGAGACGAACACCTTCGGTACGAATTACGCGGCGCTGGCCGAGTACGACATCGCGGGGCGCAATCACGAGTTGTCGGTGGCCGGTGCTCGCATCGCCCGTGAGGTCGCCGATGAGTTCACCGCTTCGACGGGTCGCCAGCGCTGGGTGCTGGGTTCGATGGGTCCGGGGACCAAGCTTCCCACTCTGGGCCACATCGATTACGCGACCATCCGTGACGCCTATCAGATCAATGCCGAGGGTCTGCTCACGGGTGGCGCGGACGCGCTGCTGGTGGAGACCACGCAGGACCTGCTGCAGACGAAGTCCTCGATCGTGGGTGCGCGGCGGGCGATGGAGGCGCTGGGGGTCTCGGTGCCGCTGATCTGTTCGGTGACGGTGGAGACCACGGGCACGATGCTGCTCGGTTCGGAGATCGGGGCGGCGCTGACGGCGCTGGAGCCCCTGGGCATCGACATGATCGGCCTGAACTGCGCGACGGGTCCCGCCGAGATGAGCGAGCACCTGCGCTACCTCGCCCGCAACTCCCGCATCCCGCTCTCCTGCATGCCCAACGCCGGCCTCCCCGTCCTGGGCAAGAACGGCGCCCACTACCCGCTCTCCGCCCCCGAGCTCGCCGACGCCCAGGAAGGCTTCGTCCGCGAGTACGGGCTGTCGCTCGTCGGCGGCTGCTGCGGCACCACCCCCGAGCACCTGCGCCAGGTCGTCGAGCGGGTCCGCGGCCTGGCTCCGGCCGTGCGCGAACCGAACCCGGAGCCGGGCGCGGCCTCTCTCTACTCCACGGTCCCCTTCCGCCAGGACGCCTCGTACCTGGCGATCGGCGAGCGGACGAACGCCAACGGTTCGAAGAAGTTCCGCGACGCCATGCTGGAGGCCCGCTGGGACGACTGCGTGGAGATGGTCCGCGACCAGATCCGCGAGGGCGCGCACATGCTCGACCTGTGCGTGGACTACGTGGGCCGCGACGGCGTCGCCGACATGAAGGAACTCGCCGGCCGCTTCGCGACCGCCTCGACCCTGCCGATCGTCCTGGACTCCACCGAGGTCCCCGTCCTGCGGGCCGGCCTGGAGAAACTCGGCGGCCGCGCCGTCATCAACTCCGTCAACTTCGAGGACGGCGACGGGCCGGAATCCCGGTTCTCGCAGGTCTCGAAGCTGGCCGTCGAACACGGCGCGGCGCTGATCGCGCTGACCATCGACGAGCAGGGCCAGGCCCGCACCGTCGAGGACAAGGTCGCCATCGCCGAGCGGCTCATCCAGAACCTGACGGGGAACTGGGGGGTGCACGAGTCGGACATCCTCATCGACACCCTGACCTTCACCATCTGCACCGGCCAGGAGGAGTCCCGCGGTGACGGCGTCGCCACGATCGAGTCGATCCGCGAGCTCAAGCGCCGCCACCCCGACGTGCAGACGACCCTGGGCCTGTCGAACATCTCCTTCGGCCTCAACCCGGCCGCCCGTATCGTCCTGAACTCGGTGTTCCTCGACGAGTGCGTCAAGGCCGGGCTCGATTCGGCGATCGTGCACGCCTCCAAGATCCTGCCGATCGCCCGCTTGGAGGAGGAGCAGGTCGGCACCGCCCTCGACCTGATCTACGACCGGCGCGCGGAGGGCTATGACCCGCTGCAGAAGCTCATGGAGCTCTTCGACGGGGTCAACACCAAGTCGATGAAGGACGGCCGCGCCGAGGAGCTGCTCGCCCTGCCGCTGGACGAGCGCCTGCAGCGCCGCATCATCGACGGCGAGAAGAACGGTCTGGAGGCCGATCTGGACGCGGCCCTGCGGACCCGCCCCGCC